>CAITYE010000337.1 GCA_903896535.1 uncultured Paracraurococcus sp. | reverse complement strand
GGCAGATGCTGGGCAAGCCATTGGCGGAGCAGCCACTTGCCCATGCCATCGCGGACCTTGAGGGTATCGGGCAGGCGGAAAGCGGCCGCGGCGATGCCGGGGTCGAGCAACGGGGTGCGACCTTCCACCCCATGGGCCATCAGGCAGCGATCCAGCTTGATCAGCAGGTCGTTCGGCAGCCAATCTGCGACGTCGAGCGCTTGCGCCGCCTGCAGTCGGCTGCGCCCCGGCAGGCTGGCCGCCGCCTCCGCCGCGCCAATACCGTCGCGCCACCCGGTCGGTGCCTCGCGCAGCACATCGAGGCGATCGAAACAGCCGCGGGCGCGCGGCGCCTTGCCGCCCAGCCACCAGGGGCGCATGGCCGCCCGGTAGCGACCATAGCCGCCGAAAATTTCGTCCCCTCCCTCACCAGAGAGCACGACCTTGACGTCCTCACGGGCCCGACGGGCGAGGAACCAGGTTGGGATGATCGCGTAATCCGCCGCCGGATCATCCACGGCCGCGACGATTTCCGGCAAATGCTGCCAGACCATCGCCTCGCTCACTTCGAGCTGCACGTGCCGGGCGCCGACGCTTGCAGCGATGCGGGCCGCGGCGGCGCGCTCATCGACGGCTTGCGGTACGTCGAAGCCGGCGGTGAAGGCCAGTACCGGCGTCTGGCCATGGGGTCCGGCGCCGGCCTGCTGGCGCGCCATCATCGCCAGGATGCTGGCGCTATCGATGCCGCCCGAGAGGAACATCCCATAGGGGACATCGCTACGCAGGTGCAGGGCGACGCTTTCCGCCAGGGCGGCATCAAGCCGGGCGAGGGCGGTGGTCCCGTCGATGTCCTCAGGACCACCTCCCGGCAGGGCGGCGCGGCGTTGCCGGGCGGTGATCGCGCCGTCGGCGATGACCAAGGTCTCCCCCGGCAGCACCCGGTCGATGCCCTCGAAGATCGTCGCCCGGCCCGTGGTGAACTGCAACTGCAGCAGTTCCGCGCGGGCTTCCACCCGCACCTTCGGGGCGACCAGGCCAGCGGTGATAAGGGCCTGCGGCTCGGACGCGAAGGCGATGCCATTGGGGATCTCGGCCACATAAAGCGGCTTGATGCCGAAGGGATCGCGCGCGAGGACCACTTGGCGCGTGGCGCGGTCCTTGACCGCGATCGCATACATGCCGCGCAGTGTCTCGGCGAAGGCGATCCCGTCGCGGCGCCATAGATGCAGCGGCGGCTCGCTGTCCGATAGCGTGGCGCAGCGCAATTGGTTAGCGTCGCGCAGCTCGCGGTAATTGTAGATCTCGCCATTCACGACGATGGCAGCTGGGCCGGCATGGATCGGCTGGTCACCGGTGACGAGATCGATGATCGCTAGGCGCGTATGGGCGAGGGCGATATTTCCCGCCGCATCATGCCCAGCCCCATCCGGGCCGCGATGCGCGAGCGCCCGGGTCAACGCTGCCAGCACCTCCGGGGCGGGCGACATGCCCTGACGCAGCACGATCCCTGCGATGCCGCACATCAGCGCGGCTCCGGAAGGGATTGGCCAGGAAGGATCGCCGCGAGTGACACAGCAGGGCTGTAGCACGCGGCCTGGGGCGGACGACAGTTCACACCAGCGCCTCGAATCGGGCGGCGATGGCATCCCAGTTGGGGCCCGGACCACGCGCCAGTGCCGCGCGGTGCATGGCGCGCCAGCGCTCATCGTCGCCCAGCAGTGTGATCGCCGCCGCGGCCGCCTCAGCGTCGGTCGCGGCGACGACCCCGGTCGTCCCATCCTCGATCCGCTCGGCGACGCTGCCGAGCCGGGTCACCACCGCCGGCAGGCCACTCGCCTGCGCTTCGGCCAGGGCGAGGCAGAAGGTCTCACCGCTATCGCCCCGATAGAGCATCAGTCGCGCCGCGCGCAGCTGCACGGCGAGCGCCGGGCGCGGCAGGGGAGGCAGCAGGCGGACCCCGTCCCCGGCCATGGCCGCCGCGCGTGCCAGCACCGGGGCCGACCGCGCCGCCAGGTGGGCATCGCCGCCATAGGTCGCAGCACCCGTGTAGAGATGCAACTCGGCGGTGGGCAGGCTCGGGCGAATACGCTGCACCCAGAGATCGAGCAGCCAGTCGAGGCCCCGCAGCGGGTTCGAGGTGAAAATGGCTACCGGCGGTGGCGGTGGCCGTTCGGTGAGCCTCGCATCGAAAGGTGGGGCGACTGCGAGGGGGATTTCCACCGGCGGGATCGGCACGATCCAGGGGAGCGTTCCCGAATGATAGGGGCCGAGGGTCACGATCCGCGGCCAAGCGCGCAGCAAGGGCAATAGGTGCTGCGGCTTGCGGAGATAGCCTCCCGGATTGTGCAGCCAAAGCACCGATCGCCCGCGTGGCAGGGTGCCGAACAGCCGTGGCACCCGATTGGCGATCACCAGATCGGCAGGCGCCCCCCCGGGCTTGAGCGAGCCCCATTGCAGGCCGTCGCGTATCTCCTCGGCGGCCTCGCCGGCGCGGAGTTCCAACGCGTGGCCGCGCCGCGCGAAGGCCGAGGCGAGCAGCGCAAAGGCGGCCTCGACGCCACCGAGCGGCCGCCCGGCCAGCCCGGCCGCGCCGATCCGTGGTCCCTCGGTTGCCATGACGATACGCATGGCGGCAGCTAGCACAGCGCCGGACCGGTTGCAGAGGGGGCCAGGAGAGGCCAATTCCCAGGTATGCCGATCGCCAGCCTGACCGATCACGGGGTCCTCGAACTCACCGGGGAGGACCGCGTGAGCTTCCTCCAAGGTCTTGTCTCCAATGATGTGACGGTCGTAGCGCCCGGTCGCGCCGTTTTCGCCGCCCTGCTGACGCCGCAGGGGAAATGGCTGCTGGACCTTTTCCTGTTCGCCGATGGCGAACGGCTGCTGCTGGAGACCGAGCGTGCCGCCGTTCCGGGGTTGGCGCAGCGGCTTGGTCGCTTCCGCCTGCGGGCGCGGGTGACGCTGCGCGATGTCTCGGACGCGTTGACGGTGCAGGTGGGCTGGGGCGGGGTTCTGCTGCCAGACGGCATCGCAGCCAGCGACCCCCGCCTGCCTGCTGCCGGCTGGCGGGCGCTGCGGGAGGTGCCACTGGCTGCCGATGTCGATATCGCCGCTTGGGACCGACATCGGCTCTCGCTTGGCCTGCCCGATGGATCGCGCGACCTGATCGCCGAACAGACCGTGCTGCTGGAAGCCGGCTATGACGAGTTGCATGGCATTTCGTGGACCAAGGGCTGCTACATGGGGCAGGAGTTGACCGCACGCACCAAGTACCGCGGCCTGATCAAGCGCCGGCTCGTGCCAGTCGCGATTGAGGGGCCGCCGCCGCCGCCGGGGACACTGATCACCCGCGACGGTGTCGAATTGGGCGAAATGCGCTCCGCCCGAGCAGCCAGAGGCATCGCGCAATTGCGGCTGGAGGCGCTGGCCGGCGGGCCACTGCTTTGCGCCGAGGCGACGCTGCGGCCTGCGGTCCCGGATTGGATGGCCCTGCCGGTGGCGACCGATCCGGCGTGAGAGCGGACTCAATACACAGGGCAATATCGGTTCGGGTGATGCCGTCTGATACCAGCGGTGCGAGGCTTTGACTCGTGCCGGGCGCCCGAACGGGCGCAGCTCGCGCGATTCGGTCGGCTACGCCTGGTCGGGCGCCGCGGCAAGTTCCTGAAGCTGGGCAAGACAGGCGTCGCGGTTCGGGGCGCAGCCCTGGGCCAGCCACCAGCTCCTTAGGCTATCCAACAGCGCCCCCACGCGCGGCCCCGGCGGTACGCCCAACGTCAAGGCATCCCGCCCGAAGACCGGCAGCACTGGCCATGGCGTTGCGGCAACCCAGGCGCGCAGTGGGCTTTGGCTGACCCCGTCGTGCGCCTCCGCCAGCCAAGCCTCGCGCAGCGCCGTCGCGGCGTCGCCACGGGTAAAGAGCCAGCGTTGTCGCGCGGCCGGATCGGTGCCCGGCAATTGCGGCCGCCCAGCCAAACGGTCGTGCAGCCAGACTAGGCCGCGGCGCTCCTCGCCCGAAAGCCGTAGCCGCATGGCGATCGCCTGCGCCTGACCAGCGCGGCCCGGCGGCAGCAGCACCGCGAGGCGGAGGATGTCATCGGCCGGCAGACCGGCCCCGGTGACGCGGGCGAGGGCATCGGTTTCGGGTGGGATCGCTTCCGGCAGGACGGCGCCTAGCACGCCAGTTGCTGCCATCAGCTGGATGGCTGCGGCCGGCGCCGGCGCGGCGAGCAGTCGCTTGAGTTCGCTCCAGACACGCTCTGGCGAGAGTTGCGCCAGGCCGGGCACCGCGGCCGCAATGGCGGCTATCGCCGCCGGGTCGGGTGGCGCCTGCCCATAGCGCGCCTGGAAGCGGAAATAGCGAAGGGCGCGCAGGTAGTCCTCGGCCAATCGCACGGCGGGGTCACCTACGAACCGCACCCGCTTGGCCGCTAGATCCGCGCGGCCGTCGAAATAGTCAAAGAGGCCCCCGTTCGGCGCCAGGGACATGGCGTTGATGGTGAAGTCGCGCCTCGCCGCGTCTTCTCGCCAATCCGTGGTCCAGGCCACCTCGGCATGCCGGCCGTCGGTCACAATGTCGCGCCGCAGGCTCGTCACCTCGACGGGCTGGTGATCCAGAACGGCTGTGATGGTGCCGTGCGCGAGGCCGGTCTCGAAGATCTTCATGCCGGCTGCCTGCAGACGCTCGGCGATCGCCGCCGGTGGCCACGGTGCGGCCACATCGACATCGTGCAGGGTGCGCCCGGCCAGCACGTCGCGCACCGCGCCGCCGACCGCGCGGGCGCCGGGCAGGGCCGCCAGGACCGCCGCCGCGGCGCCCGTCGCCAGGGCTGGCGGCAGCGCGATATGGGCGACGGGGGCATCGGGGTTCACCGGGCTGGCCTCGCGCCGCCCGGCACGACATGCCCTTCGGCATCCATTTGCGCCGGCACATAATTGGGGTGGCGCGGCATGGAAACGGAGAGCCCATACCAAACCCCCGCCGCGAGCATCAGCCCGACGCCGAGCAATGCAGCAATCATCAGGGGTCCGTCGGGCGCATGATCTGGCCGGTATCGCCGCCATAGCCAGAAGACAGCGAAGGGTGAGAGGAAAAGCAGAAACTCAAGGAGATAGGCCACGCCGCCTCAACCCCCCCGCAGGACCCGGCCGAGATTGACCAGGATCGCCGCAGTCGCCCCCCAGATATAGTGCCGGTCATGTGGCCAGACCCAGAACTCCCGCTGCCGGCCCTGGAATTCGCGGCTACGCCGCTCCGGCTTTGTGGGGTCGAGCACGAGCGCGAGGGGGAGTTCGAAAATCTCTTCGACCTCGCCGGGATCGGCGGTCAGGTTCAGCGGCGCTGGCACGAGCGCGACGACCGGGGTGATATGGTAGCCGGTGCCGGTGACATGGGTCGGCAGCCGGCCATGCAGATCAGGCAGGTGGGCGGCAAGACCGACCTCCTCTGTCGCTTCCCGAACGGCGGCCTGCTCCGGGGTCTCGCCCGCCTCGATCCGGCCACCGGGGAAGCTGACTTGGCCGGCATGTGCCTTCAGGCGCGCGGCACGAAGCGTCAGCAGGATGCTGGGTGCCGGGCGCAGTAGGATGGGCACCAGGACGGCGGCGGCGACGGGGGCGGTGGCCTCCGGCGGCCCGGCGGTCCGCTCGGTGCCGATCAGCCGCCGAGCGGCGGGGTCGGACAGTCGGGCGATGATATCGGCCGGGGTCATTCGGGGTATCGCGGTGCGTGCACCCGACCCTGATCGCGCCTTTTTGCCCTGACGGCAATCACTCCGCGGCGGCGTCGAGTTGTGGGACGTCATCGATCGGGAAGAAAACGCCCTCCGACCAGACGCCATGGACAGCGCGACCATCGATCGTCTCGGTCTCCCCCAGGGCGACCAGTTCGTAGAACACCGCCCGGTTGATCTTGGCCTCAAGGCCCGGACGGACGGTGATGTAGGGACGTGGCTCGCGGGTCTGGGGGTCGAGATGCACGTGGATCGGATGCTCAGGCCCGGCGGTGATGATCTGATCGAGGTTGGTACGGAAGGCAAGGCATTGCCGCGGCTTGCCGTCGCCACAATCGCAATCTCGCCACCACATCTCCACGGCCATGAACGGGGCGTCTTCGACCGTGATCCAACCGCGCTCGGCTGGCGTCTCCAACCAGAAGCCGCCATCCGGCGCCCGCTGCAGCACGGAGGCGAAGAGACAGACCAACTCCTTCCGATGGATTGGGCTGCCGCGATAGTGCCAGTTGCCCTGGCGATCGATGCGGATGCCAAAATCCCCCTGCTCGACCGGCCGCCGCCCGCCAGCCGGCATGCCCCCGCCCCCGCCCCCCGCCGCTATTCCCCGAGGGGTCGGATCAATCATCGCTTTGTTGCCGCAGCCCCTGGCCATAGTCTGAGTGATCCACATCTCTTGTCGGCGGAGTATCCGCCCAGGATGTCATATTGGGGTTGGTAAGAGCATGGTTGAAGTGGCCGGCATGCCGCAATCCGGGGGGAACTCGCTTCCTGACCCAAATGCCCTGATCGCCGAGGCCGAGGCGCTCGGCGCCCGCCTCGCCGGGGTGAGGGAGGCGATCGCGCGGGTTATCTTCGGCCAGGAGGAGGTGGTCGAGCAGACCCTGATCACCCTGCTCTCGGGTGGCCATGGGCTGCTGGTCGGCGTCCCCGGGCTCGGCAAGACGCGCTTGGTCGAGACGCTTGGCACCGTGCTTGGCCTGGATGCCCGCCGCGTCCAGTTCACGCCCGACCTGATGCCGGCAGATATCATCGGCTCGGAGGTGCTGGAGGAGAGCGAGGGCGGGCGGCGCGCCTTCCGATTCCTGCCTGGCCCGGTCTTCTGCCAACTGCTGATGGCCGATGAAATCAACCGCGCCAGCCCGCGCACGCAATCGGCCCTATTGCAGGCCATGCAGGAACACCAGGTTGCGGTCGCCGGTGTCTCCCACCCATTGCCGGCCCCGTTTCACGTCCTCGCCACGCAGAACCCGATCGAGCAGGAGGGGACTTACCCACTGCCCGAGGCACAGCTCGACCGGTTCCTTCTGGAGATCGAGATCACCTACCCGGACGCTGCCGCGGAACGGGCGATGCTGCTGGCCACGACTGGCGCGCGGGAGGCGAAGCCGGCCGCGGCGATGAGCGCGGCCGAGTTGATCGCCGCACAGCAGTTGATCCGGCGGATGCCGGTTGGTGAGGGGGTGCTGGACGCAATCCTAAAGCTGGTCCGCGGCGCACGGCCGGCGGAGTCCGTCCTGCCGACGGTCAGCAAGCATCTCGCCTGGGGACCCGGGCCGCGCGCCGCCCAGGCCCTGATGCTGGCAACGCGCGCCCGCGCCGTGCTCGATGGCCGCCTCGCACCCTCGGTCGAGGATGTTCTGGAACTCGCCGAGCCGGTGCTGCGGCACCGGATGGCGCTGAACTTCGCCGCGCGCGCGGAAGGGGTGCGGCTGGCTGATGTCATCGCCGCGCTGAAGGCCCAGCTTGGCTGAGCCCTCGCCTGCCGCCGCGGCACTCAGGGCGGAAGCGCTCGGCGCTGCCCTGCCGCCGCTCGTCGTCGCCGCCGACCGGGTGGCGAGCACCGTGTTGCAGGGCGTGCATGGCCGCCGCCGGGCCGGCCAGGGCGATGCGTTCTGGCAATTTCGGCCCTTTCTGCCCGGCGATACGACCAGCCGCATCGACTGGCGGCAGAGCGCCAAGTCGGATCGTCTCTTTATCCGCGAGACCGAATGGGAAGCGGCGCAGACACTTTGCCTTTGGGCCGATGCTTCGCGTTCGATGGAATGGGTCTTCGACCGAGGGCGCCCGAGCAAGCGCGCGCGGGCGGAACTGCTTGTCGCGGCGCTGGCTGCCCTGGCGCTGCGGGGTGGCGAAAGGGTACGTCTGCTCGGCGGCCCCGCGCGAAGTCATAGCGGCCGGGCGGGTCTGACGGCGGTGGTGGAGGCCCTGGCACAGGTCGTGAAATCCGCGGCCCTACCGGCGCCCGATCCGGATTTGCCGCGACACGCCCGGGTGGTGCTGTTCGGCGATTTCCTCTCCCCGCTCGCTGAAATTCAGGCCGCCGTGCAGGCGCTCGCCGCTTGGCCGGTGCGCGGGCATCTGGTGCAGGTGCTCGACCCCGACGAGGCAACGCTCGGTGAGGGCAATCGGGCCTATGCCGGGCGGGTGCTGTTCGAATGGGGCGGCGGGCAGGTCCTGGTCCCGCGGGTCGAGGATGCCCGCCCGGTCTATCTGCAACGCCTGGCGCGCCAACGCGAAGGCCTCGCCGCCATTGCTGGCGCGGCGGGCTGGCGCTTCCTGACCCACCGTACCGACCAGCCGCCGGAGGCCGCGCTCCTGGCCTTGTGGCAGGCGCTCGGCCCGGAATGACCGAATGTTGAGCCTCGGGCCGATCGCATTCGCTGCGCCATGGCTGCTGCTGGCCCTGCCAGCCCTGCCGGTGCTGTGGTGGCTGCTCCGCGTCACTCCGCCGGCGCCGCGCCGCGTCACTTTGCCGTCCATCGGCCTGCTGCGGGACTTGCCGCTGACCGAACAGACGCCGGCCCGCACGCCCTGGTGGTTGCTTTTGCTGCGGCTGCTTGCTGCGGCGCTGATCATCTTGGGGCTGGCCCGGCCGGTACTGGGCCCAGGCGCTGCAGCGACCGGGGCGGGCACTCTGCTGCTGGTGATCGACGATGGCTGGTCGTCCGGCGGCGATTGGCCGCAGCGGCTCGCCACGGCGAACGCAGCGCTCGAAGCGGCCGGGCGGGTGGGCCGTCAACTCGCTCTGCTGCGCACCGCCCCGGCCGAGACGGGCGAGCCATTGCGCGTGCTGGGGCCGATGCCAGCGGCTGATATGCGCGCCCGGCTCGCGGCGCTGCGCCCGAAGCCCTGGCCGCCGGACCGCGCCGCCGCCGCGTCTGCCTTCGCTGCCTGGCGGGCTGCCGAGCCCGGGCCGCTCGGCAGCCTCTTCATCACCGATGGTCTTGCCCATGGTGGCGCTCCGGACGGCTTGGATGCGGCACTGGCGGCGGCTGCCGAGTTGACGGTGGCACGGGCCGAGGCGAGCCCGATCTTTCTGCTCCCGCCCCCGATCGCCGAGGCCGATCGCCTCCGCCTCAGCGTCCAAGCCCTGCCGTCGGGCAGCGATCGGCAAGTGGTTGCGCTGGCGCGCACCGGCGATGGCCGAACCCTCGCTCGCGCGACTGTGGCGATTCCCGCCTATGCGAGTGGCGGCGAGGCAATGCTCGAATTGCCGCCTGAGCTGCGCAATCAGCTCACCCGATTGGACCTCGACGGCGTGGCGAGCGCGGGCGCAGTGGCCTTGCTCGACGAGCGGTTCCGCCGTCGGCCGATCGGTCTACTGCCGGCGGTCGAGGAGGCCGCTGATGCGCCGCTGATCGGCGATTTATTCTATCTCGATCGGGCCCTGGGTCCCTATGCCGAGCTACGGCGCGGGTCGCTGGAGAGCTTGCTCGCGCGGCCGCTCGCTGTGGTGGTCCTGGCCGACCGGCCGGTGGCGCCGGGTGCGGAGCAGGCGGCGCTGGCGAAATGGGTCGAAGCGGGTGGTACTCTCCTGCGATTTGCCGGCCCCCGATTGGCCGAAAGCCCCGATCCGCTGCTCCCCGTGACGTTCCGGGCAGAGCGGCAATTAGGTGGCGCGTTGTCCTGGGAGCAGCCGCAGCACCTGGCGGATTTCTCCGCCGGCTCGCCCTTCGCCGGTCTCGTCCCGAACCCGGAGATCACGGTACAGCGGCAGGTGCTTGCCGAACCCTCGCCAAGGCTGAGTGAGCGCACCTGGGCCCGATTGGCCGATGGTACACCGCTTGTCACCGCTGTGCCGCTGGGCCGGGGCCGGATCGTGCTCTTCCACGTGACCGCCAATGCCGAATGGTCGAACCTGCCGCTCTCCGGCCTTTTCGTGCAGATGCTGCGCCGGATTGTCGCGCTCTCAGCCGGTATCCAGGGCGCCGAGGGCGAGGCGCCGCTGGCGCCGCTTGAGACGTTGGATGGGTTCGGCCGGCTGGGGACGCCGCCGCCCGCCGCCGCCGCGCTGGCGGCAGCGGGTTTTGAGACCGCCCTTCCATCCCCGCGCCATCCGCCCGGCTGGTACGGCACGGCGGGGCAGGACCCGGCGGCGATCGCTTGGCGCCGGGCGCTCAATCTCGGCGGTGCGCTACCGGCGCCCGTCGCCGCGCCCGCGCCGCCCGCTGGCGCGCGCCTCGCGGCGATATCGGGCATTCCGGCGGAGCGCGATCTCGGCCCGTGGCTGCTGGCGGCGGCACTGCTGCTCCTCGCGCTCGACCTGTTGATCGGCCTTCAGCAGCGCGGCCTGCTTGGGCGGCCGGGACGGGCCGCGGCGCTGCTCGGGCTGGTCTTGGCGGGCAGCAGCGCCTGGGGCCAGAGGATGCCCGCACCCGGGGGCGATCCAGCGCTGGCGACGCGGCTGGCCTATGTGACGACCGGCGATGCGGCGGCCGATGACACGGCGCGAATGGGGCTGGTGGGCCTGTCCGATTTCGTCAATCGCCGGACAGCTGCTGCGCTGGCCGAGCCTGCGGCGGTGGTCCCGGGGCAGGACGACCTCTCCTTCTTCCCCCTGCTGTACTGGGTGGTGCTGCCCGATGCGCCGGCGCCCGATGCGGTCGCCGTGGCGGCGTTGAACAGCTTCATGCGCAATGGCGGGATCATCCTTTTCGATACCCGGGATGAGGGCTCGGGCGACGGGTTTTCCCCAGGGGCGCGGTCGGCGCTCAAGCGGCTGACGCGCGATCTGGCCATTCCACCGCTCGCGCCGATCGCCGAGGATCATGTGCTGCGCCGCGCTTTCTACCTGCTGCCGGACCTGCCGGGCCGCTTCGCCGGGGGGCAGGTCTGGGCGGCGCGGGAGCAGGACCGGGCGAATGACAGCGTCTCGCCGGTCATTATCGGCGGGCATGACTGGGGGGCGGCCTGGGCGATGGATGGCAAGGGCAATACGCCCTTCGCGGTAATCCCCGGTGGGGCACGCCAACGCATGTTGGCCTATCGCTTTGGGGTCAATCTCGTGATGTACGCGTTGACCGGCAATTATAAGGGCGATCAGGTGCACGTACCGGCCATTCTCGAAAGGCTGGGGAATTGATTCGCACGGTCGCCGGCTTCGATTTCGCGCCGATCCTGCCGTTCTGGCTGCTGGGCCTGCTCGCGGTGGTTGCCGCGCTTGCCTTAGGACCGGCACTGTGGCGGCGGGCGCGCGGCGTCACCTGGCGGGCGCTTGGTTTCGGACTATTGCTGCTGGCCCTGGCCAATCCCCGCCTGGTGCAGGAAACGCGGGAGACCCGGCCGGACATTGCGTTGCTTGTGGTGGATCGCTCGGACAGCGCGCGCGTCGCCAATCGTGCCGAGCAGATCGAGGCGGCGCGCGCGGCGCTGGAGGCCCGCGCGGCCAAGCTGCCCGAGCTGGAGTTGCGCGTGGTCGAGGTGCCTGAGGGCGGCAATCAGGGCACCCGTCTTTTTGCCGCCGCGGATCGCGCGCTGGCTGACATCCCCAGGGCACGCCTCGCCGGCGTGATCGCGCTCTCTGACGGGCAGGTCCACGACGTGCCGGCGACCTCGCCCATCGCCGCCCCCTTTCATGTTTTGCTGCCAGGGCGCCCGGGCGAGACCGACCGCCGGCTGCGGGTGATCGAAGCACCAGGCTTCGGCATCGTCGGCAAGGAGGTGGAACTGCGGGTTGCGATTGATGATCTCGGCGTGACCAATCCTGGGGGCGTGGCACGGCTGACCATCCGCCGCGACGGCGCGCCGCCACGCAGCGAAAATGTGCCGCTGGGGCGAGAACACCGGATCGCCGTCCCCATCGAGCGTGGCGGGTCGTCGGTGATCGAACTCGCCGCCGAGCCCAGGCCGGGCGAGGTGAGCGAGGCGAACAACCGCGCTGTCATCACCGTGATGGGCGTGCGCGACCGGCTGCGGGTGCTGCTGGTCTCCGGCGAGCCGCATGCTGGGGAGCGTACCTGGCGACGGCTGCTGAAGGCCGATCCCGGCGTGGACCTCGTGCATTTCACGATTCTGCGCCCGCCCGAGAAGGACGATCTGACACCGCTGAACGAGCTGGCACTGATCGCCTTTCCGGTGCGCGAGTTGTTCCAGACGAAGCTGCGGGAATTCGATCTGATTGTCTTCGACCGCTTCGCGAATCGCGGCATCCTGCCGCCGATCTATCTGCGCAACATCGCCGATTACGTGCGCAATGGCGGGGCACTGCTACTCTCCGTAGGGCCGGAATTCGGTGGGCCGGCTAGCCTCGCGGCGACCCCGCTCGGTGCCGTGCTGCCGGCCCGCCCGAGCGCGACGAGCGGGCAATCCGCGGTTGCCGACGGCGCCTATCGGCCGCGTGTCACCGCCCTCGGTGCCCGACACCCGGTCACCGAGGGCCTGCCCGGTGCCAATACCGCGGAAGGCCAGGAGCCACGCTGGGGACGTTGGTATCGCAGTTTGCGGGCGGAGCCGCGCGCTGGTGCGCTGGTGATGGAAGCGGGCGGGGGCCAGCCGCTGCTGCTGCTCGACCGCGTCGGCGAGGGCCGGGTCGCACTCCTGCTATCCGACCATATCTGGCTCTGGGCGCGCGGCCATGACGGTGGCGGGCCGCAGGCCGAGCTGCTGCGCCGCGCCGCGCATTGGCTGATGCGCGAGCCAGAGCTGGAGGAGGAGGATCTGACGGCGCGGATCGAAGCCGGCCGCTTGCGAATCGATCGCCGCAGCCTGGAGCCCGGTCCACTGCCGCCACTGACCGTCACCGCGCCCGATGGCAGCCAGCGACAAGTACCATTGGCGCCGGGTCCTGGGGGTCATGCGAGCGCGAGTCTCGCGGTCGAACAGCCCGGCGTCTGGCAGGCGGGCGATGGGCGCCGCACCGCCTTTGCCGCAGCCGCCATTGCCAACCCCCCGGAATTCGCCGATCTGCGGGCTGACCCGGAGCGGCTGCGGCCGATCATCGTGGCGACCAGCGGCGGAGCCCAATGGCTGGGCGGCGGTGCTTTGCCCGAACTGCGCCGCGTGCTGCCCGGGCGGGACGCGGCGGGTGCGGGCTGGCTCGGCCTTAGGCGGAACGGCGATCACACCGTGACCGGCATCGCCGCCCTGCCGTTGCTACCGCCCTGGCTGGCCCTGCCCTTTCTGCTCGGGGTTGTGCTGCTGGCTTGGCGGAGGGAAGGCCGGTGATCACGTATTCGGCTGGCCCTGGCGTCGACAAATCGGTAAGCACGTCAGCATGATGTGCCGCGCTCAGCTACTCCCGCGCGCCTTAGGCGCCGCTGTCCTGCTTTTTCTGGTGCTGCCGGTGCCGGAGGCGGCAGCGCAGTTTGGTCGCCCGACTGCGAGCCGAGCCCCACGGCCGACCGAGGAAGCCGCAAAGCCTCCACCCCCGGGTTTGCCCGGGCTGCAATACCGGCGCGCGCCTGAGGTCATTCCCGCCGATCCGAATGCGCAGTTATCGCCCACCGAAGCCTTGTTCGACGCCATCAACCGGGGCGATCTTGTCACCGCCAAGGATTCTGTGACGCGCGGCGCCGACCTCGACGCGACCAATGTCCTCGGCTTGCGACCCGAGGAAGCCGCAGTCGACCAAAATCGAAACGATATCCTGTTCTACCTGCTCTCGGTCCGCGGCCTCTATCGGAATAGTGGACCGCCCGAGGCTGCGCAGACCCGGACCGCTGACCGCAGTAACGGGCGCAATCCCCGGAACAGCCGGACCGCCCGCGCAGGGGAGGAGAGTGAAGATGCCCCGGTGCCGCGCGGACGTCGGGGCCAGGCGCCGCCGGCTTCGGTGACCGCCGAACGGGGCGCCCCGCTGCCCAGTACGGCGTCGGCGCGCAACCCGCGCCTCTGGGCCAATGACGGCGGATCGGCGCAGCCCGATGTCGGCTTTCTCGGCTTTGACGCGGGCCGTGGTTCGGGGAGCCCGCCGGCCAGATCGCGTCGCGACGGGGGCTAGCCGTGGCTGGTCCGTTCGCCGGGCGCGCGGCGATTGTCAGTGGCGCCTCGCGCGGGATCGGCCTGGGTATCGCCGAGCGATTGGCGGCGAGTGGCATGCGGGTTCTGCTTTGCGCACGTTCGGCGGCAGCCCTTGAAGCAGCGGCGGCCAGCCTGCCCGGGGCGATCGCCTGTCCCGCCGATCTGCGACGGCCAGAGGCTGCCGAACGTATCGTCGGAGAAGCGATCGCCCGGTTCGGGCGGCTCGATCTGGTGGTCAATAGTGCCGGAGCGACCCAGCGTGGCGATTTTCTCGCCCTCGACGATGCGGCCTGGGAGGATGGCTATGCGCTGAAGCTGCATGGGGCGGTTCGGTTGACCCGCGCCGCCTGGCCGCATTTGCGGGCGCAGGGTGGCAGCGTGGTGATGATCGCCGGCGTCGGCGGCAAGCAGGCGAGCGCGGATTTCGCCATCGGCGGCAGCGTGAATGCGGCGCTGATGAATCTGACCAAGGCCCTTGCCGATCGTGGCGTGGCCGACGGTGTGCGCGTGAATTGCATTAACCCAGGCAGCATCCGGACGGATCGCCTCGTGGGTCGCATCGCCACCCTGGCGCGGGAGCGTGGCTTGGGATCAGAGGCGGCGGCCGTGGCATTGGCACGCGAGACGGGCGTGGCCCGCTTCGGCGAGGTCGCCGAGATCGCCGGGCTGGTCGCCTTCCTGGCTGGGCCGGACGCGAACTACATCCAGGGCGCGATCCTCGATGTCGATGGCGGCTGGCTGCGCGCGGTCTGACGGGGCGAGGGCGGCAGAGATTCCCGGTGCGCCCCGCGCCACTTGCCCCTAGGATGACTCGTTAAGAGCAATTCATGGGATTGGTCGCCGAGCTCTGGGCCTTGGTCCAGGGGCAGCACGCGCGACTCATCAACAGGGGTGCCGGGACCGGGATATGGATCGCAATGTGACCCCGCCGAATGAAGGGGCGGCAGAAGGCGTCGATCCGGCGCACGATGCAGCCCCGATTTCTCGCATCGTCGCCGAGGTTGCCGCCATGTGTCCGGGCGACCGAATTTCTTTGGGGGAAATGGCAGACGGTTTTGGTGATCGCGCCTTCGGGTTGTTGATCCTGCTGCTGCTGTTGCCCTCGCTATTGCCGGGCATGGCGAGCGTCTTCGGCCTACCCGTTTTGTTGCTCGGCGTTCAGATGGGGCTCGGTCGTCGAGAGCCGCGGCTGCCCGGCTTTATTGCCCGGCAGAGCATTCGACGAGAGGACCTGCTGCGCCTCGCAGGCAACTCCTCGACCTGGCTCAAGCGGATCGAGCGCTATGTGAAGCCGCGGCCGGGCTTCTTCGTCTCGCCGCTCGGTGATCGGCTCTTCGGCTGGCTGACCGCTTACGTCGCGCTGATGCTGATCCTACCTGGCCCCGGCACCAACGGGCCGCCGGCTTTCGGCAACATCGTCATGGCTCTTGGCCTGATCGAACATGACAGCCGCACCACTGCATGGGGCTTCTGGTTGACCCTCGCTGGCTGCCTGTTCGCCACAGCTGTCCTTGGGACTCTCGGCTGGTTTGGTGTGAAGGCTCTCGGCTGGGTGTTCTGAGCCCTTGACGGCTGCTAACGCGCTTGCTGTACTTCATCCATGCGCCGGTGGCCCGCAAGGGCTGAAACGGGAACGCGCGAAGGGGTCTTTTCCTCCCAGTCCGCGGCTGCCCTCGCAACTGTAGGCGGTGCGGTTCGCCTGATGCCATTGCCCCGCGAGGGTGAGAAGGCGGCGAACCCCGGAACCCGATGCGGGTTCCACACCGTGAGCCAGGAGACCGGCCGGCGCAGAGTTGTCTCGTGCGTGTCGGGCGAGGTGCACCGACGCATCGGCAGTAGGAGTCCCTTAAGGACTCGCCGTCTGCGGGAACGACGCCCGTCATCCCAGCGCCAGCAATGGTGCTGGGGTCGTTCGTCATTGCGCAACGGAGGCACCGATGCGTCGATCCCTGTTTGTCCTGTTGGGCGGCCTTGCCGCTCACAGTTTCCAAAGTCATGCCCAGACCGGGCCGCTCGCCACCCAGGCGGCGATCCCCGATACCATCGTCACCGGTACCCGTGTCCCGACCCCGCAGGAAAGGGTCCCTGCGGCCACCACCGTCATCACCCGCCAGGAGATTGAGGAGCGCGGCTATATCTCGCTCGCCGAAGCACTGAACGAAGTGCCGGGCATGCGCCTAGCCCCGACCGGCGGCTTCGGCTCGCAAGTCTCGGCTTTTGTCCGCGGCACTTCCTCGCGCAGTGTCCTCGTCCTGATGGATGGAGTTCCGGTGAACGACCCATCGGAGCCGAATGGCGCCTATAATTTTGGCCAGGATCTGCTGTTCGACGTGGAGCGGATCGAGGTCCTGCGCGGCCCCGCCTCCTCGCTCTATGGCTCGGCGGCGGTCGGGGGCGTGATCAATATCGTGACCCGGCGCGCGACCGAGGAGAAACCCTTCACCACTTATGGTGAGTTCGCGGGCGGCACCCAAAACACCCTGCGTGGCGGCCTCGGTGCGACCGGCAAGGTCGGTCAGGTGGATTATCTCTTTTCCGGCTATTCGCTCTCGACCGCCGGCTTCAACCAGATGGCGCCGCGCTTCAACATGAACATCCCCGAGCGCGATGGCGTTAACGCCGCGCAGAGCACGGGGCGGCTGGGCTGGCAACCGAACGAGACGACCCGCGTCGAGGGCCTGTTCCGCTGGCGTGATAACCGCTTCGGCCTCGACAACGTCCCGACCGACGATCCCTTCTACAGCGGCCAGGACATCCGCTATTTCGGCCAGATCCGCGGCGAGACGGCGCTCCTCGACGGCGCCTGGACCACGGGGCTGCGGCTGGGCGCTGTGCAGGACAAGCGGAGCTACACCGATCTGGCGTCGCAGTACAATTTCGATACCGGCAGTAACTCCAGCTATCGCGGGCAACGGACGACGGCCGATTGGGGCAATACCGTGCGGCTGCCGGATTTCAGCGCGCTCCGCGAAGGCACGGTGGCCTTCGGCGTCTCTCATGCCTACGAGACGGCCTACAGTGTGGCCGGCACGCCAGGCTTCCAGGCGATGGTCAACGCCAACCAACACACGACTGCGGGCTGGAGTGCCCTGCAATACCAAGCCTTCGAACGGCTCGATCTGACGGCCGGGCTGCGTCACGATTCGGTGACCGGCGCTGAGGGTGCGACGACCTGGCGGAGCGGCGGGGTCCTCGCGCTGCCAGAAATCGCCTCTCGCCTGCGTGCCGCGGTCGGTACCAGCTTCGCCGCGCCGGCGTTGTTCCAGCGCTATGGCGTCATTCCCGGCTTCTTCGTGGGCAATCCTGGACTGAAGCCGGAGACCGCGACGAGTTGGGAGATCGGCGCTGAGACCGACCTGCGGCTATTTGGCCGTGCCGCCTTCCTGACGCCGAGCTTCACCTTCTTCCAGAGCTGGGTGCGCGACCTGATCAGCTATGCCTACAGCCCAACCGCCGGGATAAGCAGCCTGGTCAATGTCGACCGGGCCAATATCCATGGTGCCGAGTTGGGCCTGACATTGCGGCCCTCGGCGCGGCTGCAGACCACGATCGCCTGGACCATCACCGAAGCGTTCGACAGCGCGACGGGCCTTCGCCTGCCGCGGCGGCCGGAGACCATGATCAGTCTGACCGGGCGTTGGCAGGCCCTGGAAAAGGTGGTTGTGGCGCCGACCGTGCTGTTCACCGGGCGCTCTCCCGAGGCGGCCTATGCCAGCTATGCGAATGACGGCACCGCCTATCCCTATCCGCGTTACAATTTGGCCGGTGCGGTGGTCAATGTCGGCATCACCTGGCAGGCCATGCCGCAGGCCTCGCTGTTCCTGGACGCGCGGAATCTCCTGAACAGCAAGTGGGAGCCGGTGAACGGCTTCGTCATTCCGGGGCCGAGCGTGGTGATCGGAACGCGGTTCGCCCTGTAGACGCGAGGCAGCTTCGGCGGGATGCTGCCCGGCGGTTCAGCATGCGGAGGAAGCATCCATGAAAAACCCAATGGCGCTCACCGGGCGCACCATCGTCATCACCGGCGCTGGCCAGGGCATTGGCAAGGCGATCAGTGAACTCGTTCTCGACCTGGGCGGCAATGCCGTCATGGTTGAGCGCAATCCGGAGACCTTGCGAGCGACCGCGGCTACTTTGCCGGCCGACCGTGTCCTGGCACTCGAAGGCAATGTTGCGGACGAAGCCTTTGCCGAACAGGCGGTTGCCGATGCTGTGCGTCGGTTTGGTGCGGTGCATGGTCTAGTCAACAATGCCGGCATCACCCGTCCGGCGATGTTCGCGAAGATGACCCTCCCCCAATGGCAGGCGGTGATCGATGTCAACCTGACCGGTTGCTATCTGATGATGCAGGCGGTCGGGCGGGCCATGATCGACCGGGCCAAGGAAAAACTGCCACAGCCATCCGGCACCACCGGGGCGATCGTCAATATCAGCTCGACCGCCGGCAAGCGCGGCTCGATCGGTCAGGTGAACTACTCGGCGGCCAAAGCCGGGTTGTTTGGCATGACGATGACCGGGGCGCGGGAATGGGCGCGCTACGGCATCCGCTGCAACTCGGTCGGCTTCGGCACGGTGGTCACGCCCATGACCGAAGTGATCCGCAGCGACAAGTTCGCCGAACAGACCATGTCTCGCATTCCGATGGCCCGCTACGCCCAGCCTTCGGAAGTGGCGCCGCTGATCTGCTTCCTGCTGTCGAACGGTGCTTCCTACATCACCGGCGAGAACATGACGGTCTCTGGCGGCAGCCACATGCAGCCGTGATCAGGTTGGGGAAGGGCGCAAGCCCTTCTCCACCTTCTGCTCGAAGCTGAAGATATTAAGCTCGACCACGGCGAAGCAGACGATCCAGAGCACCGCATCGTAAAAATCGAGTAATTCGCCGTGCATGGCCCAGTACAAGGCGCAGCCGACCAGCCCGGCATAGGTCGCGAGTTTGAGGAGATTGCGTACGCGCCAAGCCGGGCTTTGGAAATGCGCCGGCCAATGGACATCAGCGAATAACAGCACGACGACCCAGAGCCAAAGCGTCGCGTTGACGAATTCTGGCCAGAGCGAGGTCAACCAATACCCGGCCCAGCCGACAATAACGGTGACGTAACCGACCGCCTGGGCGGCCCCGAGCACCAGTTTCTCGCGTGGCCGGTAGTCCCGGTGCAGGGTGGTGCTCTCCCACTCGAAGACGCCAAGCAGGATGAGCCAGCCGATCTGGTCGAGCACCTCGGCATTGAAATCGATGCGAACGAGCAGGTAGAGGTTGAAGACCAGCAGGCCATAGACAGCGCATCTGAAGATCCGAAAGCGCGTGTTCGGATCTGCCAGGGACTGCCAGACGAGCATCAGCCCTCCTGGCGGTAGTTAGGTGCCTCCCGCGTCACGGCCACGTCGTGCACGTGGCTCTCTCGCAGGCCGGCGTTCGTGATGCGGCGAAAGCGGCAGTTACCCTGCATGTCGGAAATCGTGGCATTGCCGGTATAGCCCATCGCCGCCTTCAGCCCCCCGACCAGCTGATGAATGACATTACCGACCGGGCCCTTGTAACCGACCCGTCCTTCGACCCCCTCGGGGACCAGCTTGAGCGTGTCCTGCACCTCCTGCTGGAAGTACCGATCGGCGGAGCCGCGGGCCATGGCGCCGAGCGAGCCCATGCCTCGGTAGGACTTGTAGGAGCGGCCCTGGTAAAGAAAAACTTCTCCGGGCGCCTCGTCGGTGCCGGCAAAGAGACTTCCCATCATCACGCAGTCAGCGCCGGCGGCGATTGCCTTGGCGACATCGCCAGAGGTCCGGATACCGCCATCGGCGATCGCCGGGATGCCCTTCTCATGGGCCGCCGCGGCGCTCTCGAGCACCGCGGTCAACTGCGGGACGCCAACGCCCGCCACAATGCGGGTGGTGCAAATTGAACCTGGGCCAATGCCGATCTTTACCGCATCCGCCCCGGCGGCGATCAACGCCTCCGCACCTTCCGGGGTGGCGACGTTACCGGCTACGATCTGCACGGTATTCGACATGCGCTTGATGCGCTCGATCGCCCGCAGCACACCGCCGGAATGGCCATGCGCGGTATCGACGACGACGACATCGACTTCCGCCTGAACCAGCGCCTCTACCCGGGCGAAGCCATCATCCCCGACCCCGGTCGCCGCCGCCACCCGCAGCCGGCCAAGCGCATCCTTCACCGCGTTCGGATTGGCTTGGGCCTTGTCCATGTCCTTGACGGTGATCAGTCCGACGCAGCGACCCACCTCGTCGGTGACCAGCAGCTTCTCGATCCGGTGCCGGTGCAACAGGGTGCGGGCCGTATCCGGGGATACCTCAGCGCCCGCTGTCACCAGATTGTCGCGGGTCATCAGCTCATAGACCCGGGTGCTGGGGTCCGTGGCGAAGCGAACATCGCGATTGGTGACGATGCCGACCAGCCTGCCGGTAGCGCGCTCGACCACCGGGATGCCGCTGATCCGGTGCTGTTCCTGCAAGGCCCTGACATCGGCCAGGGTCTGATCGGGGTGGATGGTGACCGGGTTCACCACCATCCCGCTCTCGAATTTCTTCACCTGGCGGACCTGAGCGGCTTGTTCGGCCGGGGTCATGTTCTTGTGGATCACGCCGATGCCGCCGGCCTGGGCCATGGCGATCGCCATATTGGCCTCGGTGACAGTGTCCATCGCTGCGGCGACTAGGGGAATGTTGAGATAGATCTCGCGTGTCAGGCGGGTTCGGGTATCTGTCTGGTGCGGCAACACCGTGGAGTAGGCCGGCACCAACAGCACATCGTCGAAGGCATAGGCTTCCGCGATCAACGGGCTGCGGCGGGCGCCGGGGGCATCGGACAGGGTTTCTGGCATGCGGCGTGGCCTTTCGCGCGTGCTGCTGCCGGCCCGTCGCCAGGGCAGCTATCCGCGACCTTGACGAGACGCTCTACCCGGATTGCCCGCGCCGGGGCAAGCCTCACAAGGGCTCCGTCTTGCAAACCAGGGCAGGCTTCGGGATAACAGGAACAGGAGAGGCTTGGCCACGCATGTGCACCTGGTGTACCCCCCTGATGGCGGCCTTCCTGGCCAGCCGGCGCGGCGCTTTGCGGGCGGGCGGGGCGCTGGTTGCCGCAGCCGTTGCGCCGGCCGCCTCGGCGCAGCCGGCTTTGGCGCCTGATACGGCCGACCTCATCATAGTCGGTGGTCCGATCATCACCATGGACCCGGTTCGGCCGGATGCCGAGGCGGTGGCGATCGCCGGCGGTCAGATCATCGGGGTGGGTGGCCGGGCAGAGATCGAGGCTCGCTTCGCCGGCCCCGCAACCGAACGGCTGGATCTCGCCGGTCGAACGCTGTTGCCGGGCTTCATCGACCCGCACTCGCACATCGCGCAATATGCCCTCACTTGGGGTACGCCGGTGCTCAGCCCACCGCCGGTCGGCACGGTGCGGTCGATCCCGGACATCATCAAGCTGCTGCGGGACGATATTGCCCGGCGGAAAATCCCGGCCGGCGAGACGGTCTTCGCCATGGGTTACGACGACAGCCTGCTTGCGGAAGCGCGGCATCCGAACCGGGCGGATCTCGATCAGGTGTCCACCGCGCATCCGGTGATCATCATCCACGCCTCTGGCCATCTGGTCGCGACCAATAGTGCGGCGCTGGCGGCCGCCGGCATCACGCGCGAGACGAAGGCGCCGGAGGGCGGCGTCATTCGTCGCAGTGCCGACGGCGAGCCTGACGGGGTACTCGAGGAATTGGCAGCGATGCCGATGCTCGGGCTGATCAAGCCGCTGCCGATGGACGAACAACTGCGCCGCTTCGCCGAGGTCCAGGCCTATTACGCGAGCCTCGGCGTCACGACCGCGCAAGATGGTATCTCGATGCAAGGGGACGTTGCGTTGCTGCGGGAAGCTGCGCGGCGCGGCCAGCTCGTCCTCGATGTTGTTTCCTATCCGCGCTGGGACATGTTCAACGAGGTCATCGCCGGCCGCCAGTCGCTGGATGTCGAGATTGTCCCACCAGCCGTGGCGGGTGCTACGGGTTTGACCCGCTACCTGCCCACGCAGCCGCCGCAGATCGGCGCGGCAACGCGCGCCCAGATTGGCGTCTACAACCGCGGGCTTAAATTCGGGGGCATCAAGATCACTGGTGATGGCTCTCCGCAGGGCAAGACGGCTTATCTGACACGGCCCTACGTCAAGCCCCCACCTGGGATGCCGGCCAATTATCGTGGCTATCCGACGGTCACGCAGGACGAAGCAGATCTCTGGTTCGACATCGCCTGGCGCTATGGCCTGCAGATCATCATGCATTGCAATGGCGATGCCGCGGCCGACGTGATGCTGGCCAGCGTGCGGCGTGCGATCAATACCCATGGCAAGCGTGAACAGCGGCCAGTGATGATCCATGCCCAGATGATCCGCGAGGATCAGGTTCAACAGATCGCCGAACTCGGCATCGTGCCGAGCTTCTTCACCGCCCATACCTTCTATTGGGGCGATTGGCACATTGCGGAGACAGTCGGACCCGACCGTGCTGCAGGCATGAGCCCGGCGGCGAGCGCGCTCCGGCTGGGTGTGCCTTTCACCAACCACACCGATGCCAATGTGGTACCGCCTGACCACCTGATGGCGGTCTGGACTGCGGTGAACCGGATCAGCCGCAGCGGTGTTGTGGTGGGGCCCGCGCAACGCATCCCCGTGCAGGCGGCGCTCGCGGCGGTGACCATCAACGCCGCGCGGCAGTATTTCGAGGAAGACCGCAAGGGTTCGATCACGGTCGGTAAGTTGGCCGACCTCGTCATCCTGGACCGCAACCCGCTGACTGTGGATCCGATCGCCATCAAGGATATCCGGGTCCAGGCGACCTATAAGGCCGGCAAGGCAATCTGGCAGGCTGCCTCAGGCGGCAAATGATCAAAATAGCAGCAATCAGGGCCGGCGATCCGCGTTAGTCTTTGGCCACGAACGGGTCCCGCCGGATGTCGCTTTGGCATGGCTAATGCTTACCTCCACGACGTCTTCCGCCGTTGTCTTAGGAAACACTCTGCTGTCCCCCCAGGCCAAAGAGCCGCAACGCCGCGGCATCATTGAACTGTCCGGCGTTACCAAACGCTTTGGGGATTCTGCTGCCGTGGATCGGCTTGATCTGCGCATTGCGGCCGGGACTTATTGCTGCCTCCTCGGTCCCTCGGGATGTGGCAAGACCACGACATTGAGATTGCTTGCGGGGCATGAGACCCCGACGGCGGGCGATATCCTGCTCGACGACCAATCGATCATCGGGCTGCCGCCGGCGCGCCGAGGGACGGCCATGATGTTCCAGTCTTATGCGTTGTTCCCGCATTTGAACGTCCTCGATAACGTCGCGTTCAGTCTGCGCATGCGCGGTATCGGCAAGGCAGAGCGGCATTCCCGAGCCCGGGACATGCTCTCCCTGGTCGAAATGGAGGCGTACCTCACGCGCCTGCCCATCCAATTGTCTGGCGGGCAGCAGCAGCGGGTTGCGTTGGCCCGAGCATTGGTGACAGACCCCTCGGCTTTGCTGCTCGATGAGCCGCTGTCGGCGCTCGACCCCTTCCTGCGGGGCAAGGTCCGCAGCGAGTTGAAGCGGCTGCATCGAGAACTCGGCATCAGCTTCGTGCACGTGACCCATAGCCAGGACGAGGCCTTGGCGCTCGCTGACCTGATCGTTCTGATGCGGGCCGGGCGGATCGAGCAGCAGGGGGAACCGGAAGCGCTGTTCGACCGACCGCGGACCGCTTTCGTTGCCCGCTTCATGGGCGGGCACAACATCGTGCGCCGCGCCGGGCGGGCCATTGCCGTGCGCGCCGATCGGACGCGCCTTGGCTACGCAGGATTGGCGGCCAACATCGTGGGTATCGAATACACCGGGACGGGCTTCTCGATCGCGCTGAAGGATGCGGAAGGCGAGGAATACAGCGTGCTTCAGCCAGAGATCACAGGCCTCGCGCCTGGCCAGGCGGCGCATCTCGTTTGGGATAGGGCCGATGAAAGATTGCTCGACGCCGCTTGAGGCGGGAGCCAGCAAGGGAGAGTGCGATGGAACGGAAGGCTTTCGGGCGGCGCGCCGCAGTCAAGGCGGGCGCTGCTATGGCCCTGGCGGCCCCTGCCGCTCTGGCGCAGGAGACGATGGTGCTGCGCTATCTTGGTACCGCAGTGAATCAGCATCAGGGCATCAAGGAGAAGGTTAAGCAGGATCTCGGGATCACGCTGGAATACATCCCTGTCACATCCGATGACGTGGTCCGCAGGGCGGTCACCCAGCCGAACAGCTTCGACATCCTCGATTCCGAGTACTGGATGCTGAAGAAGATCGTCCCCTCGGGCAATCTCGTCGGTATGGATGCCAAGCGCATCAAGCTGGTCGATGATCTCACCACTGTTTTCACCAAGGGGACGGTGAACGGCAAGCAGATCGGCGACCACGGCACGGCACCGAAGGAGGTGATGTATCTGCCGGCCAAGGACGGTAAGCGCTTCGCGGCCTCTCCGACCCAATGGCTGACGCTGATCCCCACCGTCTACAATGCGGACACGCTGGGCATTCGTCCCGACAAGATCGGCCGGCCGATCAACAGCTGGGCCGAACTGCTGAACCCTGAGTTCAAGGGCAAGGCCAGCATCCTCAATATCCCTTCGATCGGCATCATGGATGCGGCGATGGCCGTCGAAGCGCTCGGTCAGTACAAATACGCCGACAAAGGCAACATGACGAAGCCCGAGATCGACCTGACCATCAAGGTCCTGACGGAGGCGAAGCGCGCCGGGCAGTTCCGCGCCTTCTGGAAAGACTTCAACGAGAGCGTAAACCTGATGGCCGCCGGTGAGACGGTGATCCAGTCGATGTGGTCGCCCGCTGTGACTGCCGTTCGTAGCCGAGGCGTCCCCTGTGTCTACCAGCCGCTCAAGGAAGGGTATCGCGCCTGGGCCGCCGGCTTTGGCCTGCCGAAGACGCTCTCCGGCAAGAAGCTCGACGCGGCCTATGATTTCGTCAACTGGTTCCTCTCCGGCTGGGCCGGCGCCTTCCTGAATCGCCAGGGCTACTATTCGGCCGTGCTGTCCACAGCGAAGGCCAATATGGCGCCCTATGAATGGGCGTATTGGATGGAAGGCAAGCCGGCGGAGCAGGATATCAAGGCGCCCGATGGCTCGCTGCTCGAGAAAAAGGGCGCTGTGCGCGATGGCGGCAGCTTTGAGCAGCGTATGGGTTCCGTTGCGTGCTGGAACGCCGTGATGGACGAGAACGACTACATGGTCAGGAAATGGAATGAGTTCATCGCCGCCTGAGGCCGGCGCGCTGCCGGCGGTGACGTCGGCAGCCGTCGCGCAGGCGCCGCTCTGGCAAGCTGCGCCTCTTACCCTGGTGCTTCTGGGTTTTTTCGTCTTCCCATTGCTGGCGACCGCGGTCGTGAGCTTTTGGGACTACACTGAGTATGCGCTGATCCCGGATTTCACATTCCGGAATTATCACGAGATGTTCCAGGGCTGCGCGGATTTCTCCGCTGGCGGTTGTACAACGCTCAGGACCTATCTTTCGACCTTCCGGCTGTGCGTCATGGTCTGGGCGATTACTCTCGTGCTCGGCGTGGCGGTGGCCTACTTCCTGGCCTTTTGCGTCCGTTCCGACATGCTCCGCATGACGCTATTTCTGCTCTGCACCGCCCCGTTCCTGACCTCCAATATCATCCGGATGGTCTCCTGGGTGCCCCTGCTGGGGCGAGAGGGAGCGATCAATCGCGGCCTGATGCAGATCGGTCTGGTCGCGGAGCCGCTGGAGTGGCTGTTGTTCTCGGAATTCGCGGTCGTCCTCGCCTTCGTGCATCTCTACACGCTGTTCGTCACCGTACCTGTGTTCAACAGCATGCTCCGTATCGACCCGCGGTTGTTGGAGGCGGCACGCGATGCTGGCGCCGGATTTTGGCGGACGCTCTGGCATGTGGTGCTGCCCCTTGCCAAGCCTGGCATGGTGATCGGCTCCATCTTCGTCATCGTCCTGGTGATGGGCGATTTCGTCACCGTCGGGGTCATGGGCGGACAGCAGATCGCTTCGGTTGGCAAGATCATCCAGGTGCAGATGTCCTACCTGCAATTCCCTGCTGCGGCGGCGCAGGCGATGGTCCTGCTCGGCCTTGTGTTGCTGCTTATCATCGCTCTGACACGGATCGTCGATATCCGGCGGGAGTTGTAGATGGATCGGCCGCCCGGCTTTTGGCCGCTCGCTCTGCTGTTCGGGCTGTTCGTGCTGTTCTTGTACGGCCCGACATTGACGATCCTGATCCTCTCCTTCCAAGGGCCCGAAGGCGGCCTGACCTTTCCGATGCGCGGCTTCTCGACACATTGGTACGGCAAACTCTGGGAAGGGCTTGGGGTGGTCGATATCTGGGCCGCCTTCCGCCGCTCTGTCCGGCTGGGGCTCGTGGTCATGGTCCTGACCACCCTTTTCGCTCTCTCAGCCGGATATGCCTTCCGCCGCCGTTTCCGGGGCCAGGGTGCTTTGTTCCAGCTGACCATTGCCAGCCTGATTGTTCCCTCGATCGTCGTCTCGCTCGGCATCGCTCTCGAGTTCCGGCTCATCGATGATGGCGTGAAGGCGCTCGGCGAAGCTTACGGTATCGCCTGGATCACCGAAGACTATGCGACCGCCATGGGCCTCTTTACCTCTGGTCTTGGCGCGCACCTGACATGGACGCTGCCTTTCGGTCTGCTGATCATGTTTGCCGTGTTCAATCGGTTTCCCGGAAATCTGGAGGAGGCGGCAAGGGATTTGGGCGCGTCTCCCCGGCAGGTGTTCCAGCATGTCGTCTTGCCGGTGATCGCACCGAGCCTGATCGGCGTGGCGCTCTTTGGCTTCACGCTCTCCTGGGATGAGGTGGCGCGCTCCTCGCAAGCCCTGGGTGATCTCAATACCTTGCCGCTCGAGCTGCAGGGGCTGACGACAACGGTCACCACGCCCGACATCTATGCGCTCGGGACCCTGACCACCGGCGTCTCAGTCCTCGTTATTGGTCTCGCATTCGGGGCCATCCAACTCTGGCGGCGTCGGGATCGACGCCTTGCCGGCCGAGAGGCGCCCACGCGCTGAGGGGTACGGGTCTTCCCGCCCCCCCTGCGCCTCGGCTACCCCTGCGCCATGACGATCCGTCGCCACCTGCTGCTTGGCGCCCCCGCGCTGCTCCTCCGCCCCGCCCTGGCCCAGGATTGGCCAGGGCGACCCTTGCGCATGATCATCCCCTTCCCGGCCGGCGCAACGCCCGATCTGGCAGGCCGAGCGGTGGCGACGCATTTCGCCAAGGCGCTGGGCCAGCCTTGTGTGATCGAGAATAAGCCTGGCGCCGGCGGCAATATCGGCACTGATGCGATCGCCAAGGCGACCGATGAACACACGATCGGTGTGTCGATCAACGGTCCCCTGGCGACCGCCCCAGCGTTGTTCCCGAACTTGCCGTATGATCCGCGCAAGGATCTGGTGCCGATCTCGCTGCTAACCCGGACCGCGCAGGTCCTGGTGGTCAATCCGCGCCTGCCGCCCACCGACCTTGGGGGCTTCGTCACGTATCTGAAGGCGAATCCAGGGAAGCTGTCGTTTGGCTCGATCGGCTCGGGCTCTGGCGGGCATCTTGCAATGGTGGACCTGATGGCTCGCACTGGGACCGAGATGCTGCACGTCCCCTATCGTGGCTTTCCTCAAGCGACCGTTGATCTGCTGGCCGGGCGGATCGACGCCATGGTCATCATCGTCGCCGGCATCCTGCCGCAGCTCCGCGACGGTAGCGCCCGGGCCCTGGCCGTCACGGCCGAGCAGCGTTTGCCGACCCTGCCGGACGTCCCCACCCTTGCCGAGGCAGGGATAGCCAATGCCGCGAGCTATGCCTGGAACGGTCTCGTCGCGCCCATCAGTATGCCGTCCGCGCGGATCGATCTCCTGGCCCGCGAGACGGCGGTCGCGCTCAACGATCCTGCCACCCGACGGGGGCTTGAGGCGGCCGGCTTCGAGGTGGCGCCAGGCACACCGGCCGCCTTCGCCGCCCTGATAGCCGCCGAGGCGGCACGCTGGGGGGCCTTGATCGCCCGCCTCGGCATCAAGCCGGAAGCTTAAGGCGGCCTTGCCGGACATGCCCCGCTTCCCCATCTGAGGTTTGCGCTGCCCGGTGGGCGGCACTAATGTTGGTTGTCGGCTTTGCGCTGGCATCGCATCTGGGTCATCGGGGCGTCACATGGGTTCCTTCAGCATTTGGCACTGGCTCATCGTCCTGTTGGTGGTGTTGCTGCTTTTCGGCAGCGGCAAGATCAGCACCCTGATGGGAGACCTCGCCACCGGTATTAAATCCTTCAAGAAAAATATGAAGGAGGAGGACGCCTCGCTCGCCGAAAGCGCCCCGCCTGCCGCCGGTTCGGCCGGCAACATCACTGGTCCTTCCAGCCAGCAGAAGACCGGCCAGTCGAGCTGAACGGTCCTTTCTGCCGGCGGTCGGAAGGCGCTCTGGGTCTTCGGCCTGAGGGCCGGCAACCCTCGCCGTGATGCGGCGGGCTTCCGACCCGGAAGGCCCAAGCCCACTTAACGCGTGTCCTCGAGGCACCGCGTCCGCCCGGCGTTTGATGCCCGGCACGCGGATGTGACGATTTGTTCCCGTTTGCCCCTGCGCCTGATTACTAAATACCACCGCGTCACTCGGATGAACCTGGGACGGCCGGGTGACAGACAGGAATGCCAAGGCTAGAAGCGCCCAGCCCGACCGGCCGGGAGTGCCGCCATGCTCACCACCTACACCGTCGAGAACGGCCAAGTCCTGGTGCGCGAAGGCCCCCAGCCTGCGGCGGCGCTTCGCTGCGCCATATGGATTGACCTGCTCTCCCCGACCCAGAACGAGGAGCGGGACGTCCAGGACGCCCTCTGCCTCGAAGTCCCCACCCGCGAAGAGATGCAGGAGATCGAAAGCTCCTCCCGCCTGTATCGGGAAGGCGATGTGCTGTTCCTGACGGCGCCCTTTCTTTTCGGGGTTGATGGCGGCGAGATGGGCTCGACGCCCATCACCTTCGTACTGGGTGAAGCGAACCTGATCACCGTGCGCTACGCCACGCCAAAGGCGTTTTCGGTATTCAGCGCGCGTTGCCTGCGCAATCCGCAGCCTTTGCAGGGTACCTCTGATGCCGCGATGCTGCATCTGATGGAGCAGATCGTCGATCGGCTGGCCGATATCCTGGAGCGGATCGCCGCCGATATGGACCGCGCCAGCCGTGCCGCCTTCCGCACTGCCCGAGCCGATGTGAAGGTCTCTCGCAAGGACGCCGATCTGAAGGAGGCGCTGCTGACCCTGGGCGAGGTCGGGGATGTCACGACCCGGGCGAATGAGACGCTTCTGGGCCTCTCTCGCATCCTGACCTACCTGAATGCCGAGAAGGGCATTGGCATTCGAAAAGAAAATCAAACCCTGGTCAAATCGCTGGTCCGCGACGTCCGCTCGCTTAACGAACACGCGCATTTTCTCAACAGTAAGGCGCAGTTCCTGCTTGATGCAGTGCTCGGCATCATCAATGTCGAGCAGACCGGCATCATAAAGACCTTCTCGGTGGTCTCCGTCGCGTTGATGCCGCCGACGCTGATCGCCAGCATCTACGGGATGAATTTCGAGTTTATGCCCGAGCTGAAATGGGTTGCTGGCTACCCGCTGTCGCTGGGGCTGATGGTGATCTCCGCGGTGCTGCCGATCTGGTACTTCAAGCGCAAGGGGTGGTTGTGATGGTGGGCTTCGATCTGCTGCTGCGCGGCGGGCGACTGGTATTGCCATGGGGCGAGGCTGACGCCGATATCGGCGTCAGGGACGGGCGGATCGCCGCCATCGGCGATCTGCGGTCCGCCACTGCGGCCGAGACCATCGAGTGCCGCGGCCTGCATGTGCTGCCGGGGCTGATCGATGCGCATGTGCATCTGCGCGAGCCAGGCGATCCGCAGGTCGAGGATCTGGAACATGGCACCCGCGCCGCCCTGCTCGGCGGGTTGGCGGCGGTCTTTGATATGCCGAACACGGCGCCCGCGATCACCGACCGCGAGCGGCTGGACTGGAAGCGAGACCACCTGCATGGCCGCGCCTGGGTGGATGTCGGCCTTTATGTCGGCGCCTCCAAGAAAAACATGGCTGAACTTGCCGGGCTCGAACTCCAGCCCAACGTCTGTGCCGTGAAGGTCTTCGCCGGCAGCTCGACCGGCGACCTGCTGATTGAGGACGATGCCTCACTGGAGGCGGTGATGCGGAGCGGGCGCCGCCGCATCGCCTATCACTCGGAAGACGAGTATCGGCTGCAGGCCCGCAAGCCGCTGTTCACAAGCGGCATGCCGCATCGGAACCATATGGTCTGGCGCGATGTCGAATGCGCACTCCTCGGAACCCGCCGCCTGGTCGGGCTGTCCCGCAAGACCCGCCGCCCGGCCCATATCCTGCACGTCTCAACTGCCGAGGAGCTGGAGTATCTGCGCGACTGCCGCGATATCGCGACTGTCGAAGTCCTCCTCAATCACCTGACCCAGACGGATGAAGCCTATGACCGGCTTGGCGGGTATGCGGTCATGAATCCGCCGATCCGCGACCAACGGCATCTGGATGCCGCCTGGGCGGCGGTCGCTGACGGCACGGTCGACGTTGTCGGCTCCGACCACGCGCCGCATTCGCGCGCTGCGAAGGAGCGGCCCTGGCCGGACTGCGCGGCCGGCCTGACCGGCGTGCAGACCATCGTACCGCTCATGCTCGACCACGTCGCAGCTGGCCGCCTCTCGCTCTGTCGGCTGGTCGATCTGATGTGTGCCGGCCCGGCGCGGGTCTATGGCGTCACCGGCAAGGGCCGGCTCGCCGCGGGCTATGATGCTGATTTCACTCTGGTGGACATGAAGAAGCAGCGGGTGATCGAGGAGAGCTGGATCGTCTCTCCTTGCGGCTGGACGCCATTTGCTGGGCATCGCTGCACCGGCTGGCCGGTTGGTGTCGTGATCCGTGGCCGGCACGCCATGCAGGACGATACGGTGATCGGCGCCCCAGGCGGCCGTGCCGTCGATTTCGCCGAGGCGCGCGGCGCGGCCGATTGACCGCCCGCGATGGGCACGGGACCATGCGCCTACCGTGCTGCGGAGCTGCTCAATGACCGAACTCTGGCGCCTGACCGCCACCGAACTCGCCGCGCTGATCCGGGCGCGCAAGGCTTCGGCGCGGGAGGCGACGCAGGCCGCGCTCGCCCGGCTCGATGCGGTCAACCCGCGGATCAACGCGGTCATTGCTCATGACCCCGATGCCGCGTTGGCGGCGGCCGAGGCGGTGGACGCGGCGCTCGCGCGCGGTGAGGACCCCGGGCCGTTGGCCGGTGTGCCGGTCACCGTGAAAGCGAATGTCGATCAAGCGGGTTGGGCCACGACCAATGGCCTGCGGCTGCAGAAGGATAACATCGCCCAGCAGGACAGCCCGGTTGTTGCCAATCTGAAGCGGGCCGGGGCGGTGATCCTGGGCCGGACCAATACCCCGGCCTTTTCGCTACGCTGGTTCACCCGCAATGGCCTCCATGGCGCCACGCGCAACCCGCGCAATCCGGCGATTACCCCGGGTGGTTCCTCCGGCGGTGCGGCGGCGGCGGTCGCCGCTGGCATTGGCGCCTTGGCGCATGGGACCGATATCGGCGGCTCTATCCGCTACCCGGCCTATGCCTGCGGCATCCACGGGTTGCGCCCGACGCTGGGCCGGATTCCGGCTTGGAATGCGTCCGGCCCGGATCGGCTGATCGGCGCACAGTTGATGGCTGTCTCCGGCCCGCTTGGGCGGAGCATCGCCGATCTCCGCCTTGGGCTTGCCGCGATGAGCGCACCCGATTTGCGTGACCCGTGGTGGACGCCGGCACCGCTGACCGGTCCTGATTTTCCGCGCCGTGCCGCCTTGGCGATCGCGCCGGAAGGCATGCCCGTGGTGCCCGAGGTTGCCGCCGCCCTGCAGGATGCGGCGCAGCGCCTGCGGGCCGCGGGTTGGACGGTCGAGGAAGTGGCGCCGCCACCGCTTAAGGAAACTGCTGAGTTGCAGGCGATCCTCTGGCTCGCCGAGACCCGGCGGACAGGGACCGAGGTGATGCAGCGCGAGGGCGATGCGGACGCCCTCACGATCTTCGGTTTTATGGAAAGGCTTTGCCCGCCGACCGATACGCATGCGCTGGCCGATGCTCTGCAACGTCGGCTTGGGCTGCTGCGGGAATGGTTGGTATTTCTCGAAAGCTATCCGGTTCTGCTGCTGCCGGTCTCTGGCGAACTGCCCTTCCCGGACCATGACGACGTGACGAGTTTCGGGCGCTTCGAGCAGATCATGGCGGCCAACCTGCCGCAGGTCGGGCTACCGCTACTCAGCCTGCCAGGGCTGGTGGTCGCCACGGGCATGGTCGGCCAGATCCCTGTGGGCGTGCAACTCATCGGCAGTCGCTACCGCGAAGACATCCTCCTGGCCGCCGGCGGCGCCATCGAAGCCGGCGGGGTCCCGCCGAGCCCGATTGATCCGGCTTAAGCGAGAGACATCAGGATGCCGCGACGCCGTTTGCTGCCCTGCACGCTTTTCCTCGGCCTGGCCACTTGCGCCCCAGCGCAACCGCCCGGCGATGGCGCGGCCGCATCCGGCGGGTGCGATCCCCGCTTCCGTGTGGTGAATGCCTCCGGCTTGCCGGTCGAGCGGCTGTTCTTCAGCCCAGCGAACCTCAATGCCTGGGGAGCGGACCAACTGGGCGATCGGATGCTGCCGCCCGGCCGCACCTTGGGCTTCGCCGCAGCCAATCCCGGGGCCTATGATTTCCGTGTGGTCTGGACCAATGGCCAGGCTGCCGAATTGCGCGCCGTCAATCTCTGCACAGCGAGCAACATCGTGATAACCAATGGCAGTCTCAACGCGAGCTGACCTTGCTGCTCAGGAAAGACCCGCGATGTCCTATGCTTCGGTCGCCTGTCCCGGCCCTCTTCGCCGTCTGTTGCTGGTGGGCCTGCTGGGCCTGCTTGGCGCGTGCACTGATCTCGGCGCGCCGCCGCCGCCGCGACCCGGGCCGCCGCCACCAACGGCCGAGTATGACGGGCGCTATGGTGGAAGCATCCGCGTCAGTGGCGCTTCGACCAGCATGGATCCTAGGCTGTGCGAGACCAGCCCGCAGATCAGCTTCACGGTGCGCGATGGTCAGTTCAACCTAGTGATACCGCCACTGAAGGGCGGCTTTGCGCAGTCGATCCTCGCGGCAGTCGATACTACCTATGGCGTGACGGTGCGAGCCGATGGCTCGCTCACCGGGCTTGCCGAGCGTAGCGGTGCGACGCTGAAGGGCAGGGCGGAGGGCAATACGCTGCGCGGCGAGGCTTTCGGCCTGCTGTGCTACTACACCTTTACCGCGACCCGCCGTTAGGGCGGGATGCGTTGAGGCGGAATCGGCAAGAATGCTGAATCCCGCGACCAAACAAAGGTCTGAGCGGGAGACGTGGGCGGAAGCGAACGCATCCCGCTCAAGAGCCGCCCAGGCTCTGGCAGCCCAGGCTCTGGCAGGCCAGGCCCGCCTTCCCTTGCCGGCCGCGACCTGGCCTGCCAATCCTCACCCATGCCAGAGCGCCTGCATCCCCATCTGAAACCCCTGCTTGCCGAGGATTGGGCGGCGGTTGACCCGGACCTACCCGGCCAACTCGCTCTCATCCTCGACCGCTCGGCCGGGGAGGACTGGCACAAGGCCGGGACCTTCAAGGATCATTTGCAGGGCGTCTATCGCACCCTGGCTCTGTGGGATCAGCCACGTGAGGTCAAGCTGCTTGGCCTGTTCCATAGCGTCTATTCGAATGAGTATGTCGACCTGAAATTGTTCGACGCCGGCGGGAATCGCGGCGCCCTGGCCGAGGTGTTGGGCGCCGAGACCGAGCGGTTGATCCATCTTTTCTGCAGCATGCCGCGAACCCTCTTTACCCAGCGCCTCCTGACCCTGGAGACGCTCCCGGAGGAGGGGCTGCTGTTGGCCCCGGACGGCAGGCCCGCCCTCCACCTCGCCCCGCGTGAGGTCGCGCTGTTTGCCATCGCCACCATCGCCGATATCGCCGAGCAATGGCATTCCTGGCAGGACGAGATCTTCGCGGGCTTCCCTTTCATGAAGGTCCGCCCGATCCGAGAGAACTGGCCCGCCGCGCTCTGGCCCGGGCCGTTGAAGCCGACGTCTTGCATGCTCTCGGTGCTCTCACGCCTCGCGGCGCCACTCGGCGACATGCCCGAGGAATTTGGCTTGCCGGTACCGCCGGTTTTCGCGCGCTGTACCGCGACCCTCGATCAGGCCGACGAGGTGGCAGCCGCGGCGCTCTATTGGCAGGCCGTGACGCGCGGCCTGCCGAGCGCCGGGCTTGGACCAACGCATGCGGCGCTGGATGCTTGCATCCGCCACAACCCCTTCGTCGCGGAGCCACGGCTAATGCTGGCGCAACTCGGCCTGATCGCCGGGGATTGGACCATGGCGGCCGATCATGCTGGGGCCGGGCTTGCCTTGCTGCAGGATTGGGGTGTCGCCTGGGACAAGCGCATCGCCTGGTCCGGCTGGGTCGCCTGGGCGCGCATCCTGGTCCAATCCGCCGAGGCCAGGCGCTGGCCCGATACCCTCGGCGGGCTGAATAGCCTCGGTCTGGTCGGGGCTTAGAGCGTCAGAACACGTGCGGATGCTCTGAAACGTCAACCTAGTGGTGCGTGCCAGACGGATGGTACCGTCTGGTACGCACCACTAGCCATTGATTTGGTAGGCCGATTCACCCGACGCTTGGGTACCAAGCGTCGGGATCGGACCACTAGGGCATGCGCAGCGCACGCCGCCCGCTTTAGGGCCTGCTGCGTTCACATGCGTTCACGCAGCCCGCTCTAGCCTTTGTTGGATCGCGCGATTCAGCGCCTTCGGCGATTCCGCCTCAACGCATCGCGCTTTAGGCCGCCAGCCGCTCCTCCCGCGCCGCCTGCAGCACCATCGCGGCGCATTTCTCGCCGATCATGATGCAGGGCGCGTTGGTATTACCGGAGACGACGGTCGGCATGATCGAGGCATCCGCCACCCGCAAGCCGCCAATGCCGCGTACCCGCAATTCGGGGTCGACGACGCTGGCCGGGTCGCCGCCCATGCGGCAGGTGCCGCTCGGGTGATAGATCGTGCCGCCGGTCGCCCGGATCCAGTCGAGGATCTCGGCATCCCCGGACAGGGCCTGTCCCGGCAATACCTCGCTCTCGATTATGCCGGCGAAGGCCTCCGTTGCGGCTAGTCGGCGTGCCAACTTGATGCCCCCGACCATGCAGCGCCGGTCTGTCTCGGTCGCCAGGTAGTTCGCATGGATCAGCGCCTTGGCCAGCGGGTCGGGGCTGGCCAGGGTGATCGTGCCGCGGCTCTCTGGCCGCAATTGGCACGCGCTGATCGTCATGCCCGGGAAGTCGTGCAGTTCCATCATCGTCTTCGATGAGCTGAAGGGCAGGAAGTGGTACTGCACATCGGGCGTCTCGCTGCCCGGCAGGACGCGGGCGAAGAGCCCTGCTGTGCCCGCACTGACGGTCAGCGGCCCCCGGCGGCGCAGCGCGAACTCCGCCCCCATCGCCAGCTTGCCGAGCAGCGAGGTCACGCGCTTATTCAGACTGCCCGGCCCTTTGACGCGATAGGCGGCGCGGGCCTGGAAATGGTCCTGCAGATTGCGCCCGACTTGCGCCAGGTCGTGCTGCACGGGGAGGCCGACCGCGTGGAGGTGCTCGGCTGGGCCGATGCCCGAGAGCAACAGCAGGTGCGGTGAGGCGATGGCCCCGCCGCAGAGGATGACCTCTCGCTTTGCCCGGATGGTCAGCACAGCGCCGTGCCGGCGAAAGCGCACGCCGGCCGCCCGCCGGCCTTCCAGCACGACAGCTTCGGCATGCGCATCCGTCACGGTACTCAGGTTGTCCCGCCCCCGCGCCGGCTTCAGATAGGCCGTTGCCGAGGAGCAGCGCCAGCCATCACGCGCTGTCACCTGAAACAGCCCGGCGCCTTCCTGAGTCTCGCCATTGAAATCATCGTTGCGCGGGAAGCCGAGCTCGGCAGCCGCCTCGATGAAGGCCATGGCCAGCGGGTTGCGGTCGCGCAGATCGCTGACCGCAAGCGGCCCGCCCTTGCCATGCAGCCGGCTCTCGCCGCGTTCCTGGTCCTCGGCCTGGCGGAAGAAGGGCAGCACGTCATCGAAGGCCCAGCCCGTGCAGCCCAGCTGACGCCAATGGTCGTAATCCGCCATCTGCCCGCGCAGATAGAGCAGCCCGTTGATCGCCGAGGAGCCGCCAAGCGTGCGGCCGCGCGGCCAGGGGATGCGGCGATTATGCAATTCTGGCTCCGGCTCCGTGACCAAATTCCACGACAGCGTCGGGTGGTACATGGTCCGCGCATAGCCGATCGGCACATGCAGCCACGGGTTGGTATCGCGGCTGCCGGCTTCCAGCAGCACCACGCGCGCGCCGCTCTCCTCGGACAGCCGCGCCGCCACCGCGCAGCCGGCCGAGCCCGCCCCGACGACGATGTAATCCGCCTCCTGCGGTATCTGATCTGCCATGCCGATCTCTCCCTCGCGGTGCCGAGTGAAGCGCAGTCCGCGCGGCCTCGCCAGGGCTTGAAGCCCTGGCCAGAGCGGCGTTCACTGGTGCCATGAACGCCCTCAACACTCTGGCCGGCATCGTCGGCCCAAGAAACTGCATCACCGAGGAAGCTGACCTCGGCCCCTATGCGGTCGATTGGCGTGGCAGCTGGCGCGGCCGGCCGGAAGCGGTCGTCAAGCCCGCCAGTGTCGAGGAGGTGGCCGGGGTGGTCCGCGCTGCCGGCGCCGCGGGCCTCGCCATCGTCCCGGCCGGCGGGCGCACCGGGTTGGCCGGCGCCGCGGTCCCGACCGCCAACGGGCCGCCTTCGATCGTCCTCTCGCTGGAACGCCTCAACCGGATCCGGGACTTGGATGCCCGCGACTTCTCGCTGGTGGCCGAGGCCGGTTGCGTCGTGCAGACCGTGCAGCAGGCGGCAGCCGAGGCCGGACGCCTCTTCCCGATCCAATGGGGCGCCCAAGGCACGGCGCAGATCGGCGGCATGCTCTCGACCAATGCCGGCGGCATCCGCACGCTGCGCTGGGGCAATGCCCGCGAACTTGTGCTGGGGCTGGAAGTCGTGCTGCCCGATGGGCGGGTGCTCGATGATCTCCGGCGGGTCCGCAAGGACAATAGCGGCTATGCGCTGCGCCATCTTTTTATCGGTGGGGAGGGGACGCTCGGTATCATCACCGCCGCCGCCCTGCGGCTCGTGCCCGCGTTGAGGCGGGTCGAGAGTGCCTTCGTCGCGGTGCCGAGCCCGGATGCCGCGCTTTCGCTCTTCGCCAGGGTCATGGCCAGCGGCGCCGAGGTGATCGGCTTCGAGCTTTGCGCCCGCTTCTGTATGGAAATGGCCGCCCGGCACGGCACTGGGCTGCGCATGCCGCTGCCGCTCAATGCACCCTGGTACGTGATGGTGGAGATCGCCGCGGCGCATGAGAGCGTGCCGCTGCGCGACATGCTGGAGGAGGCGCTCGCCGCCGCGATGGAGAGCGAGGAGGCCAGCGACGCGGTGATTGCTGAAAGCGAGGCGCAGCGCGCGATGATCTGGAAGATTCGTGAGGATTATCCCGATTGTGCCCGCCGTGAGGGACCGGCGGTTGGAACCGATACTGCGGTGCCCGTCTCCGCCGTGCCGACCTTCGTGAACACCGCCGAGGCCGAGCTGCGTGCCCGCTGGCCAGAGGGACGGATGGCAGCGATCGGCCATGCCGGCGACGGCAATATCCATCTTTCCCTGCACGCCCCGGAGGGCTGGACCGATCGACCAGCCTGGCTCGCGCATGCCGCCGAGATGGAGCCCCTGGTCAATGCCATCGCCGTCTCGCTCGGCGGCAGCTTCTCCGCCGAGCACGGCATCGGCCAGTCGAAGCGCCACGCCATGGCAACGCATAAGAATCCGGTGGCGCTCGATCTGATGCGCGGCCTGAAGCAGATGCTCGATCCGAACGGCATCATGAACCCAGGCAAGGTCCTGCCCTGAGCGCCAGCCTGGGGATCAACTTGCCGTGCATTGCGTCGGCGCATGGCCGCCGGCGCTCGGCCTGCGGTACGTCATCCGCTCATCATCCGATGAGGGACATGCCATGCCGCCAATTACCGAATGGGCCATCATCGCTGATGCCAGCAGGGCCCGGATCCTGGAGCGAGAGGGGCCACGCGGCACCTGGGCGGAGCAGTCGGATGGCGAGGACGCGCCGCCCAATCCGCGCTCGCACGACCAGGGTAGCGATCGGCCGGGCCGGGTTCAGGAAAGTGTCGGTGGGGCACGGCACGCGATCGAGCCACGAAACGATCCGCATCGCGCCGCCAAACGCGCGTTTGCCCACCATCTCGCCGAGAGGCTGGAGCGGGAGGCAACCGCCGGGCGTTTTGCGCGGCTGGTGTTGATCGCCCCGCCGCATTTTCTGGGTGATCTGCGGGATGCGCTCGGGCGCCTAAGCCAGGAGCGCCTGGCTGGTAGCCTCGACAAAGACCTGGTCCAGCATAGCCGGGCGGATATCGTCGCCCATCTCGAAGCGCTGGCCGGCAGTTAGAGCGCGATGCGTTGAGGCGGAATCGCCGATAACGCTGAATCGCGCGATCCAACAAATGCTAGAGCGGGCTGCGTGAACGTATGTGAACGCAGCATGCTCTAGAGCGCGATGCGTTGAGGCGGAATCGCCGATAACGCTGAATCGCGCGATCCAACACATGCTAGAGCGGGCTGCCTGAACGCATGTGAACGCAGCATGCTCTAGCTGGCGGCGATTTCCGCCAGCAGCCGGGCGTGGCTGCGGGCGCCCTTATGCAGGCAGGTCAGCTCGAATTTCTCGTTCGGGCTATGCACCTGGTCGTCATTCAGCCCGAAGCCGACAAGCAGACTGTCGAGGCCGAGGATACGCTTCAGGCTCTCGACCACAGGGATGGAGCCACCGCAGCCCATCAGCACCGCGGGCTTTCCGTATTCTGCGGTCAGCGCCCGTCGCGCGGCCTGCACCCAGCGGCTATCGGCCGGGACCTCGATGCCTGGGGTGGTGCTGAAAAGCTGCATCTCCAGCTGGCAATCCGCCGGCAGGCGATCGGCGACGAAGCGGCGGATCCCCTCAACCACCTTCGCCGGGTCCTGCCCGGGGACCAGCCGGCAGGACAGCTTGGCATGGGCTTCTGCGGCGATGACTGTCTTGCTGCCGGCGCCGGTATAGCCGCCCCAGATACCGTTGAGGTCGGCGGTCGGCCGCGCCCAGAGACGCTCCAGCGCGCCGCGTCCGCGCTCACCGATCGGCTGGACGAGGCCGATTTCGCCAAGGAAGGCTGCCTCGTCGAAGCCAAGGCTGTCCCATTCCATGCGCTGCGCGTTGCTAAGCTCCTTCACGCCGTCATAGAAGCCGGGGATCTGGACGCGGCCGTTCTCGTCGTGCAACGCACCGAGGATCTGTGTGAGCAGGTTGATGACGTTGCGGGCCGAGCCACCATAGAGGCCGGAATGCAGGTCCCGCCCGGCGGCGCGCAAATCGATCTGGCAATAGACCATGCCGCGCAGCTGGGTGGTGATCGCCGGCGTCGCGATGTCCCACATGCCGGTATCACTGATCACCGCGACATCGGCGGCAAGTTCGGCCCGGTTCGCGGCCAGGAAAGCATCGAGGCTCGGTGAGCCGACCTCCTCCTCGCCCTCGATCAGCACTGTGATGCGGCAGGGAGGCCCGCCCGCCGCCGCCTGCCAGGCACGAAAGGCGTCAAGCCACATACTGCATTGTCCCTTGTCGTCCACCGCACCACGGGCCACCACGCGCGGCCCGTGCGGTCCTTCCGCCAGCACTGGCGCAAAGGGTGGCGAGGTCCACAGCTCCAAGGGATCCGCCGGCTGCACATCGTAATGCCCGTAGAACAGCAGATGCGGCACGGCGCCGCCCGGGCCGGGGTGATGCCCGATCACGACGGGCTGCCCGGCGGTGGGGCGAATGCCGGCCTGAAAGCCGAGACTGGTCAAGGTATCGCGCGCCCAGGTGGCGGCGGCGAGGCAGTCTTTGGCATGGGCGGGCTGCGCGCTGATGCTGGGAATGCGCAGCCAATCCATCAATCGTTCGCGGGAGGCCGGGACATCCGTATCGAGGGCGGCGAGGATTCTGGCGAGATCGGTCATGGCGCGATACTTCCATGCGGAGGACCAGGGGGGAAGCCGATGCGGGTCTATCTGACACATACGCCGGAGGCACTGGCGAACTACTACGGGGACCGAGCCCTTGCGGCCCTGCGGGCGATCGCCGAAGTGCGGCTGAACCCGACCGACCGCCACCTCGCCGGGCGGGAACTGGCCCAGGCGGCGGTCGGGTGCGAGGCCATCATCTGCTATCGCCAATCGCCAGGAGAGGCGGCGACCTTCCGCGAGGCCCCCGCCCTCATCGCCTTCCTCCGCTGCGCGGTCGATATCCGTAATATCGATGTCGCAGCGGCAAGCGCCGAGGGCGTTTTAGTGACTCAGGCGACGCCGGGCTTCGTGCCGGCGGTTGCCGAGTTGGTGCTGGGGCAGATGATCGATCTGGCACGCGGCATCGGCACCGCGGCCGCCAGCTACCATCGTGGCGAGGTGCCGCCAGCGCGCATGGGACGCCAACTGGCCGGTGCGACGCTCGGCATCATCGGCTATGGGGCTATCGGACGCTATCTGGCCCCGCTCGGTCGGGCGTTGAGGATGCGGGTGCTGATCGCCGATCCGCAGGCCCGGCCGGAGCAGCCGGGCCTGGAACATGCGCCCTTCGAGACGCTGCTGGCTGAAAGCGACTTTGTCGTCTGCCTCGCGGTTGCCGCGCCGTCGACCGAGAACCTTCTCAACGCCGCCGCTTTTGCGCGCATGCAGCGGGGCGCGCTGTTCCTCAACCCCTCGCGCGGCAACCTGGTCGATGAGGCCGCCTTGCTCGCGGCGTTGGAGAGCGGGCATCTCGCCGGGGCGGCGATGGATGTCGGCCGGGCGCCGGACCAGATGCCTAGCCCTGCCCTTGCCGGCCATCCGAAGGTGATCGCCACGCCGCATATCGGGGGCCTGACGCCCGCGGCGATCGAGCATCAGGCGATGGACACCGTCGGGCAGATCCGTGCTCTCGCCGCGGGACGAATGCCTGAGCACGCCGTCAATGCCGCCCAGGCCAGCCGGCTTGTCCGGCTTGGCGTTCGGCCGCTGGGCTGAAGCCGCCTACTCGACGACCAGCTTTGGGGTGAAGGCAGGCAGCTCGGCGCATTCGTTGGCGTCCATCGGCTTCGGCCACCAGTGATCCTCCGACTCGGAGAAGAGGTTGCGGAGCTGCGGCATCAACTTTTCGGTAGAAAGTCGGGTGTTGTACTGCGTCAGTTGCTTCGAGATGTTGCCGAACTGCAGCAGCAGCATCAGGTGGCCGACGTTGAGCGTCGTCGCCACTTCGCGCAGTTGTTCCGCGACCTCGTCCGGGCTGCCGATGAGGACGTAGCCGCGCTCGACAATGCCTTCCGTGTCCTTGGCGGTGCCGGCGAAGCGTTCCTGGGTGCCCTTGCCCAAGGTGCTCTAGAGCGCGATGCGTTGAGGCGGAATCGCCGAAGGCGCTGAATCGCGCGATCCAACACATGCTAGAGCGGGCTGCGTGAACGCAGGTGAACGCAGCATGCTCTAGCCGTCCGCCGCGGCTGCAACCTGGCTTTTCATCCCCGCAACCTGGGTTGCTTCGGTGACGTAGCCCGGCGGTGTCGCCCATTTGGCATCGACGTGCAGGCAGCGGCCGTAAAAATACACGGCCGGCTCGCGGTAGAGCTCCATCGCTTGCTCGCGCGTCTCGGCGACACCCACGAATTGCACGAAGCCCGCCCGATAGGGATTCCGGTCCTTGCCGAGCCGCGCCAGCTCCGCCCAGCAGCCATCCATATCTTCATGGCGGCAGGTTCCCATCCTCGCGCGCGGTTGGCCCACGCTCTCATAAGCTAGGTTGGCCGAAGGCGCGGCGCTTCGGGAAGCCGCTGCAACGAAAGGCTTTCCCTCGGCCGCCGGATCGGGAATGGTCCTCCCATGTTGATCGAAAACAAATATGTCGCCATCGCGGCTGCCGTCGCCTTCATCGCCGCGACCTTCTATACGGAGGGCGATTGGATCGCGGGTTTCGGCGCCTTCGCTTTGATTGCCGGGCTCGGTTGGGCGGCGCGGAAACTATTCGGCTAGAGCGGGATGCATTGAGGCGGAATCGCCGGAAACGCTGGATCCCGCGACCAAACAAACGTCAGAGCAGGGTGCGTGAACGAATGCGAACGCAGCATGCTCTAGACCAGCCTCCGGCCTGATGGATCACACCGTGTTCCATCAGGCCGGAGATAAGGTGCTCTGGAATCGATATTCTCTAGAGCAAGAAATCCGTTCAGACGATTTCGTCTGAACGGATATTGCCCTAGGGCGGCGTCCCCAACCGGAGACAGCCGTCGTCGCGGTCGGGCCTTTGGGGGACGCATGCTCGGGTCACGCCATTTCGATGCGCCGGCGGCTACCGGTGCGGTCCGGCTTGGCTTCTGGTTGCTGCTCGGTCTGCTCGTGCTGTTGGTCCTGGCGACCGGCCCGGTGCTGACCAGTGACGGGCCCACGCATGTCGCCATGGCGCAGGTGCTGTTGCGTGCCGGCGACCCGGCTTGGCCGATGCTCAATCGGGTCTATGAGCTGAACCCCGGCATCTCGCCCAATGCCCTGGCGCATCACCTGCTGGCTGGCTTGCTGCGGGTCATGTCGCCCGCGGCGGCGGAGGCGGTGGTGCAGATACTCTGCCTGATGAGCCTGCCACTTGCCGGCCTGACGTTACTGCAACGTTTGGCCCCGGCGGCGGGCTGGCTCGCCCTGTTTCTTATCCCAGTTGCCTTGCAGCGGCTGTTCTTCGCGGGCCTGTACAACTACTGCCTATCGGCCGCCGGCGCACTGCTCTGCCTCGCAGCCTTCCTGCGCCTACGTGAGAAGCTCTCAGTCCAGCGGGTCGCGGCGCTGGCGGCGGCGCTGCTCCTCACGCTTGCCTGCCAGGCCTTTGGCTGGCTGGCGGCGGGGCTGGCGATCGGCATCCTGCTCCTGGCCGATCCGCGCTGCGGCTGGCGCCTGCGTGGCGCCACCGCAATCGCTGCCCTGCCGGGACTGCTGCTTTTTCTCAGCTTTGCGATGAACCCCGGCCCGGATCGGCTGATCGATTATGGCGACCCGTTCGCCCAGCGGCTGCTTGCCTTGCTGCGAGCGGATTTCCTCGCACCCATCGGCCGGCCGATGGCGCTGCTCGGCGGCGTCTGCCAAGCGATGCTCGCGGTGCTGTACGCGCTTGGTCTCTGGCGCTGGCGCCAGGGTGACCGGCCGCTCGACCCGACCCTTGCACGGGGGCTGTGCCTGCTGCCGCCCGCCTTCCTGCTGCTTGCGCTGGCGATCCCCGACCGCGCCGGCGGCGCCTGGACCCACAGCCTCCGCGCCCAGCCCTTTCCCATGATTGCGTTGTTGCTGGCGGTGGCCGTGCTGCCTATCGCGCCGGCGCTGCGCCGCGCGGTGACCGGGTTTGCCGCGCTCACCGGGCTGCTCGCCATCGCCACCGCCGCCTGGGTCGAAGCGGTCGCGGTGCCGCCGGCCGTGCAATCCATTGCCGTTCTCGATCGCCGGCTTGCCCCGCATTGCACCGTCGCACCGGCGTTTGGTCACTACAAGCTCGATGCCGGGAATACCGCCCGGCTGTTCCACCACCCGATGTTCCACGTCGCCGCCCGGTTGCAACTCCGCGAGGACCGGCCGGTGCTGTTCAGCTACCTCGCCCGGCTGCAGGTCTACCCGGTCCGCTTCCGCCCGACCGCCGATCCCCAGCGCCTGCTCTATGGCTGGGCGGAGGGCCAGCGCGACACCCGCATCGACCGGCTTGACCTCGAAGGCTATCGCCGCGCCAGCGGCGTCCCGGTCGATGTCGTCCTGCTCTGGGGCTTCGCCGCCGACGATGCCCGCGGTGCCGGGCTGCGCACCGGTCTGCTGGCCGCCGGCTATGCCCCTCGGCCCGCCGCGCCCGGTGCGCCTGAGCCCTGGCTCCGCCCAGGCGCCGAGGCCTGCCTCGCGCCCTGAGCGCTCCTCGGATCAGCCTGGCCCAGGCCCCGACCGAACAAAGGTTAGAGCAGGGTGCGCGAACGCAGGTGAACGCAGCATGCTTTAACGCGCCCCAGACGTCTCGCGGACCGACAGCGCCGCGATCTGGCCCTGCATCGCGGTCAGCAGCGCGCCGATGGAGTTGCCGCTGCGTTGGATCACCGCCGAATACTCGCTCCGCTGCGTCAGCCGGAGCGAGGTGCCCTCAGCGATCAGATCGACGATCTTCGGCTGGCCGCCCACATCAGCCACCCGCCAATCCAGCGAATAGGGGGCCGAGTTCGGCCGCTCGATCACCGTGTTCACCAGCACGTCGTCCTCGGTCCGCTGCTGCAGCCGCCCAACCGAAAAACGCACCCCCTGATAGTCCCCGAAGCGTGCTGAGAGGTTGCGCGTCAGCGTCTCATCGAACAGCCGCAGGTATTCGGCCTGTTCGGCTGGCGTCGCCTGCCGCCACCAACGCCCGAGGATGAAGCGGCCGACGCCTTCCGTATCCACCGCCTGCCGCAGCACCGCCGCCACCCGATTGCGCCGGGTGGCGACATCGCTGCGCGTGTCGTTGATGGCCGCCACCAGCTGTCCGCCGGTCGCTTCGATGAAGGCGGCGGCACGGGCGGGGTCGGTCGCCGCGCGGGCGGGCGCGGCAAGCAGTCCGGCGGCAAGGGCACCAAGCAGCGGGCGGCGGGCAAGCAACATCATGCAATCTCTCCGGGCCGCCTGGGGCGGCGAAGCCTTTTCCCCCACCGCGCCGCTGGATTCAACCTCCGCCGTCATGGATTGGTGCCCGGCGCGCCGCCGCCGACGCCGAAGCCGGTGCTCATCGCGCGCGCCGTCGCCGCGCCGGTCGGCTGATTGGCGATCTCTACCAGGCGGCGCTGCTGATAGGCGCTGCGGATGACGGCGTAGGGGTCGATCGACGTCTTCTGCACCCCATCCAGCGCATCGAGCAGGCTTTCGCGCGTATCGACCACCACCATGCCTGAGCGGGTGCTGGTCGCCGCCACCACCGCCAACCCCTGGCCGAACCAGAGGAAGGGGTCGTTGGCGATGCCCAGACCG
>CAITYE010000336.1 GCA_903896535.1 uncultured Paracraurococcus sp. | reverse complement strand
GACCGGCATCGAGCACGAGCGCGCCGCGATCACTGACCGTCGGATTGCGCAGCGTGCTCGGGTCAGCCGAGGCAGCCTCCGGGATATCAAGCGCGATCTGGAAGGCGTACCAGGCCGCCTTCTTGTTGGCGAGGTGGGTGGCCCAGCGGATATCCGCGCTGCTGCCGGGGGCGGTCAGCTCGCGCAGGATCTCGCCCTTGGCGTTGCAGCCGTAGATGCGGAAGCGGGCGGCCTGGGGGTAGAGCCGGCCCTCCGCGTCACGGTAGGGATTCTGGCCGGGGGTGGTGTCCGCCGGCTTGGGCGGCGGATCGGTGACCTCGGGGCCGATGACATGGCCCTGCGGCGCGTTGCCGACGCGGGCGATGCCAATCGCCGGATGGATCACCGCCTGGACAATGCAATCATCCGCGGCGGGCGCGGCTTCCAGCTGCCGGGGCTGCGTCGGCTGTTGCAGCGGTTGCCCGTTGGCCTGGTGCCGCAGCGCGGCCCCGCTCTCGTAGACCACCTTGCGCGCCGCGGCGATGCTGCCCTGCGGCGACTGTTCAACCGGCGTACGCCAAATGTTGAAGGCCAGTTGCTGGCCATACTCGGCCTGGCCGCGGCGCCCGGTCTCCTGTCGCGGCAGAATCAGCGTGCCGACCGGCACATAGGGGTATTGATCGGTTGGCCATTCCTGCGTGGCCATCTCGATCGATGGCTTGGCGGAGCGCGGCACCACCTGCACCATGAAGGTGAAGCGGTATTCTGATGCCGCGAGGCGGTGCGCCAGGTCACCCGCGAGATAATCAGGATCGTCGGTCGGGATGTTTACAGCTGGCGCACCGGGCGGTGGCGGCTCCGGCAGCAGCGTGTAGCGGGCGTAGCGATCGGGCCCGAACGCGAAGGGGAGGATGGCCCAGTATTGGGTGGTCAGCACGCTGCCATCCACCTGCGCTGCCATCTCATCGAGGATCGTCTTGGTGCGCGGATGCTTCGATAAGTAGCCCGGGTAGTCCTTCAGCACGACGCCGGCATAAGTGAACTCGCACATCGCCTGGGCATCGTCGACGAAGAAGACCGGATAGTTCTGCATGATGAAATCGGCAACACCGCCGGTCTCGCCCAGCGCATCGACCCCGTCGACACCCCACAGCTTCAGGCCGATGCCGAGCGTGGAGCCCAGGTCGGGCGAAGCGGGCACGGTATCGCTCGAGAAGCGCATCCAGGCAGGCAGCGATGTCTGCGCGAAGACGCCGACCTTAAGCGCCGCCGGCAGATCGGCACGCATCTCGAGCCGCCCCTGTACCACGCCGTGCAACTTGCGGAACACCGAGCGCTCCGCCGGCTTCTGGCCAAGGGCAAGTCGCCTGGCCTGGATCATCCCCACGAACATCTCATCCAGCCGGTCGGTGGCTGCGGTCGCACAATCGAAGCAGGGAGGCGAAGTGTCTCCGGTCGGTTCCTGTGACATCAATAGCATCCCTTTTTCGTAGATAATTCTCGGAGGCCTCAACGATTATTGAACCGATATTTTTCAGATGGCTGGCCAAGCCACGCGGTTGGCACTTAAACCACCATACACCAGCGCCGTGCGCAACGCGGAACCGAAGAATTATGCGTGACGGCGCGGCCAGCCAGCCACTTTCTCGGCAAACCGCCGCTTAAGAACCGGAGCAGCTCTTCCGGAGACGACGCGAAGGCAGCTCTCCGGCCCACCCCAGCAATGGCGCCTCCGCCACGTCCACCTCGGACTTCTCCGCGCAAAGCAAGCCGAACAAAGCGATCGATGGCATCTACCCGTCCGCTTTGCCAGACAT
>CAITYE010000335.1 GCA_903896535.1 uncultured Paracraurococcus sp. | reverse complement strand
GCGATTGCTGGCGGTTGGCGTCAACATAAAGGTAGATCAGCCGCAACCCTGGTCGAGAGATCACGGTGAGCTTCGGGTCGCGTTCCAGCCGTGCCACATCGCGCGTGGGCACGGCGTCGATGGCATCGACATCGCCCGATTGCAGGGCTGCAACCCGGGCGCTGTCGTTGCTGATCAGTCGATAGGTGACTCTTGCCCAGTGTTGCTTCGGGCCCCACCAGTTCGGATTCCGCTCGAACACCGCGCGATCGCCCAGGGTGAAGGCTGCCAGTTTGTATGGGCCCGTGCCGATAGCCGCTTTGCCGCTGTTGTAGTCCGCCGTGCTCATTCCCTCGCCCTGCTTGCGGCCGATGATCGAGAAGCTGCTCAGCATCTGGGGAATCAGGGGTACAGGCTCGGCGGTATGTAGCCGAATGGTCTCCGCATCCACCACCTCCAGCCGCTGGACCGGGCGGACATATTGGCCGAACCCGGTCGGGCTATTCGGCACATTCGGCGCGCGTTCGAAGGTGAAGACGACATCATCGGCGGTGAAAGGACGGCCATCATGGAAGGTGACGCCCTGGCGCAGCTTGAACTCCCAGGTTCGGTCATCGAGGGTTCGCCAGGCGACAGCGAGGCCTGGTGAAGGACGCTGATCGGCATCCGGATGCACCAACCTATCAAAGACATGCCAGGTCAAGGCGTGGTTCGGCGAAAGGTCGAAGAAGTGCGGATCCATCGAGGTGAAGGCCCCACCCACCGCGATAGTGATGTCCTGCGCGCAGACCGGGCCCGCCAGCGCTGCACCAAGGATCGTCGTCCGGAGGAATGCCCGCATCGCTTTGGTCCCGCCCGCCTGTTGGCCATCAGCTTGGCAATTCACGGGCCAGTGGCGCAAGTCAGCCGTGATAATAAAGGGCCGCGGTATGCGTCGCTTCGGCGAATAACAGCCAGCGCTCGACCAAGATGCCGGCCAGCACCGTGAGCGCGGCCAGGAGCAACGCCAGAACCGCCAGCCCGCCGCCGAATTGCCCGGCGAACAAGCTGAGGAGCATCGGCAGGACGAAACCCAGGAGCAGGCATATACGCCGGAGCACGGCCGCATGCTTACGGGCGACGCGAAAGCCCATCTCACGCATCAGCCAACTCGTCTCCGTCGCCGGCGGGTCGAGGGGGCGGACACGCCCCAGGGCCTCTAAACCGGTGGCGCTGGCCAGCGAGGCGGCCGGGCCCAGCCGATCGACGATCTGCCAATAGGCAAGCTTAAGGACCAACCCCGCAAGGCCAAGCGTGACAATGAAGCTGGCCGGCCCACCGACGACGCCGCCGATTGCCGAAACCGCTGCCAGCAGCGCCATGCCGCTGTAAGCGCCGAGGAGAAGATAGCCGGGGGCGAGGATGGGGTGGTGCCACTGGGCTATCGGCTTGAGCGATGCATAGATCATCCCGGTGCACCAGACCGTCACGGCTGCACCAAGGGCTGCCAGCAGGCCGGCCGCGACCGCCAACCCGCTCGCTCCGCTAACCAGGGCAAATCCGAAACACAGCGCTGGAAGATAGGTTAGCAACGCGGCCACGCCCTCTCGCGAGAGCCAGGAAGAACGCCATTGGGACAAGGCACGCCAAGCCCGCTGCGGATTGCCGAGATGGAAGGTAGAGGCGAGCAACCCAGCAGTGATCAGAAGGAGGGAGAGCCCGAGGCAGGTCAGCGCGAAGGCTGGTGCTTGCGGCAAAAGCCCCGTCGGACGCAACAGGCCGAGCCAAAAGAGCAGCCCGTATCCGGCCCCCGAAGCGACCGTGAAAAAGACGATCGAGGGTGCCGGCTTCATCGCGTGAGCACCCGACCCATCCAGCGCAGCAGCGGGTTCTTGATATCCAGGGGCGTCGGCTGATCCTCGATCGGTTGGCTCTCCGCTTGGCGTTGCCGCGGCGGCAGATAGCGGTTCACCGGGCGGTAGCCGAGGTCAGGCATCAGGGCCTGGCCGCCGCGATCGGCGACCAGTTGGCTCACCGCGCTCTGCGGATCGGCAAGATCGCCGAAATGCCGCGCCTTGGTCGGACAGGCCAGCACACAGGCCGGTTGGCGCAGGGCTTCCGGGATGGTCTCGTTGTAGATGCGGTCGACGCAAAGGGTGCATTTCTTCATCACCCCCGCCACCTCGTCCATCTCCCGCGCGCCATACGGGCAGGCCCAAGCGCAGAGGCCACAGCCGATGCAAGCGTCGTGATTGACCAGCACGATACCGTCCTCGGCGCGCTTGTAGCTGGCGCCGGTTGGACAGACGGTGACGCAATCCGGCGTCTCGCAATGCAGGCATGACCGGGGGAAATGTACAGTCCGACCCGCTGCGCCCTCGCCTGCCTCGAAACTATGGACGCGGTTAAACCAGACGCCTTCCGCGCCGGCCGAATAGGGGTGCAAGTCGGGCAAGGGTCCAGAATGGCCGGATGCGTTCCACTGCTTGCAGCTCGTCGCGCAGGCCTGACAGCCAACACAGGTATCAAGATCGATAACAAGGCCAAGCGCGGGAGCGCCTGGTGGCCGATCGGGCAGGCAGGTCATGCTTTGGCCTTCACCAGATATTGCAGGATCTCGATCCGTCGGGGCGCGTTGGGCGGCTCGCGCAGCGTCGAAAAATGCGGCTCCGAGACGGGCGGGCCATCCGCACGGGTCACCCGCACGCGCAAATCGTACCAGGCGGCTTGGCCGGTGACCGGGTCGGCGTTGGCGGCGCGGAAGCCTTCCTGGGCAGGCAGCCATTCGCTGATGACGTGGTTCAGCAGGAAGCCTCGCACTGCTTCCGGGCTATCCTCGGTCAGGCCCCAGGCACCCGCGCGTTTGCCAATCGCGTTCCAGGTCCAGACCGTGTCGGGATTGACCCCCTCCATCAGTTTTACCTGGCATTTCAGTTTGCCGGTGCGGCTCTCGACGAATACCCAGTCGTCGTCGGATAAGCCAAGCGCCTCGCCTTTCGTGCGGGCCATATACAGCCTGTTGGCGCCGTGGATTTGGCGCAGCCAGGCATTCATCGAGCCCCAGGAGTGGTACATCGCCATTGGCCGCTGGGTGATGGCCGAGAGATCGAAATGGCCAAGATCCTGCGCTTCATGTTCGAGCGGTGGGTACCAGATCGGCAACGGGTCGCAGTAGCGTGCAACCCGCGCACGCAGCGCGGCCGGCGGCTGACGCTCGCCATGTCCCTCGGCGGCCAAGCGGAACTTCTGCAGCGGCTCCGACCAGATCTGCAAGACCACCTGATTGGTATTTGGGATCAGCCCCATGGCCTTGGCGCCGTCGAGATAAGCTTGGTTGGCATGCTTGAACCACTGCTGTTCTGGTGGCAGCTGGTCGCGCCAGAAGCAGCCATTCTCGATGTAGCGCTGCAACTGGTCGGGGTTCGGCTCGCCAAGGCCTTTCTTGTTTCCATCCGCGCCGCGGAAGCCGGCAAGTGGCCCCACGCCCGGTGAACGCTGGTGGTTCACGATGTAGTCTGGGTAATCCTTAAAGCGCGGCGACCCATCCTCCTTAATGAAGGCCGGTAATCCTAGGCGCGCGCCAAGCTCGATCAGTACGTCCTGGAATGGCCGGACATCGCGGTCCGGGGCGATCACCGGCTGGCGTATCGCATCGCCCACCCCATGCGCGCTGCCGATCGGCCGATCCAGTACCGAAATGCAGTCCCATCGCTCGAGATAGGTCGTGTCCGGCAGGATCAGGTCGGCATAGGGCACGGTCTCGGAAAAATAGGCGTCTGAATAGATCACATGCGGGATGTGATAGCTCCCGTCGGCGCGCTTGTCCGTCAAGATGCGGATGACCTCGGCGGGATTCATCGCGCTATTCCAGGCCATATTCGCCATGAACATGAACAGCGTGTCGATCGGATACGGATCATCTGCACCGGCATTGCCAATGACGGTGTGCATCATCCCGTGTAGCCCGAGCGGCGCTTCCCAGGAGAAGGCCTTGTCGATGCGCAAGGGCGTGCCTGCATCATCTACCAGCAGGTCGTCCGGGCCCTGAGGGAAGGAGAGGAGATTGCCGGTAAGCGGCGTATTCGGTTTCGCGCCCTTGCCGGCGGGCGGCGGGCCAGGCGGGATCGGCCGCGGAAAGGGCGATTTGTATCGCCAGGAACCGGGTGTATCGATTGCCCCCAATAGCATCTGCACAAGATGCAGGGCGCGGCAGGTGTGGAAGCCATTGGAATGGGCGGAGATGCCGCGCATCGCGTGAAAAGCGACCGGCCGCCCGATAGTCTGGGAATGCGTCCGGCCCCAGACATCCGTCCATGGCTGATCCAGCACCAGCGGTTGATTGAAGGCGACGTCCGCGATCTCGGCAGCGATCCGCCTGATGGTGGCGGCTGGCACCCCGCAACGCTCAGCCACTGCGTCGGGCGCATATTCTGCGTCGAGGTAACGCTCAGCTAGCAACTGAAAAACCGGTACCGCCCGACGGCCATCCGGCAAGCTCTGCTCGCCAATCACCACCGGCGAAAGATCGGCTAGCGCGGCATCCACGGCGCCCCGGGCCCGGTCCCAGGCAAGCGGCTTGCCGTTCGGATCGCGGGCAAACAAACCGTCGTCGGCCCCGCCCGGGTTCCGCACAACCAGCCAGGTTGCGTTGGTGTATCGGGCGAGGAATTCCAGATCGATTTGATCGGTCCGAAGCAACTCATGCACCAAGGCCAGCGCAAACAAACCATCTGTGCCCGGGCGGATGCCGATCCACTCGTCGGCAACAGCGGAATACCCTGTCCGCACTGGATTGACCGAGACGAATTTGGCGCCGCGCGCCTTGACTTTGCTGATGCCGAGCTTGATCGGATTGCTGTCGTGATCCTCGGCCACGCCGAACATCAGGACGTATTTCGCATGGTCCCAATCGGCCTCACCGAATTCCCAGAAACTGCCGCCGATGGTGTAGAGACCGCCTGCGGCCATGTTGACCGAACAGAAGCCGCCATGTGCGGCGAAGTTGGGCGTGCCGAATTGGGCGGCCCAGAAGCCGGTCAGACTCTGGCTCTGGTCGCGGCCTGTGAAGAAAGCGAGGCGACGGGGATCGGTCTCGCGCACCTGGCGCAGCCACCCCGTGGCAATCTCCATGGCTTCGGCCCAGGAGATTTCCTTGAACTCGCCCGAACCCCGCTCCCCGACGCGCAACAGCGGTGCCGAGAGCTTGGCAGGCGCGTATTGCGTCATGATCCCGGCGCTGCCCTTGCCGCAGATCACGCCGCGATTGACCGGATGATCCGGGTTTCCCTCGATGTAGCGAATCCGGCCATCCTTCAAGTGGACCCGGATGCCGCAGCGGCAGGCGCACATATAGCAGGTTGTCGATTTCACATCGTCGCCAACCGGGACGGAGTAGTCGACGTGCTGATCGACGGGCGGCCGCGGTACTGCAGGTGTAGTCCCTTCCGGCATGTCTCTTGGCTTCCCCAGTCCTCATCGCCAGTTAGGCACGCGTATCCTCGGCGGACAATCGAACCGCACTAAATCACAGATCTCTGGCGTTGAATTTGGCCGGGCGCATTGCTCCTCCCCGCCATTGCCCAGGCCCTATCGGCCGCTCGCGACGTCCGTGTCGTTGGGCACAAAGGGCGGCTGGAGCCAGAGTGGGTCTTGCAGCCTGTCCAGGAGCGCCGAATGCGCCGCCAAGGCTGCTTGATCCGGGATAATAGGGCGCGGCGTTCGCTCGCCCTGCAGGCCTTCCAGCACTGGGACAGGACGAGACACCTCCCGGCTGGCCAAAATGAGGCCAGGCTGTTTGCCCCCCCGGAGTTCGAGGTAGACCTCAGACAGCAGCTTTACGTCGAGCAGTGCATTGTGGCTGGTGCGCATGGAATTATCGACGCCGAGGCGGCGGCACAGCGCGTCCAGGCTATTCGGCAGGCCCGGGTATTTCCGTTTGGCAATAGCTAGGCTGTCGACCATCCGCGACCGGTCAAGCGGCGCCGCGCCGCTCCGTTTCAATTCGGCGTCGAGGAAGCCGAAATCGAAAGGCGCATTATGCGCGACGATCGGCGCATCGCCAAGAAAATCGAGAAAATCGGCGATGACCTCAGCAAAACGCGGTTTGCCCACCAGCATTTCTCGCGTGAAGCCGTGGATACGCGTGCTTTCCTCGGGCACGTCCCGTTCCGGATCCAGCAGCGCGTGGAAATGCCGCCCCGTCGGCAGGAGATTGACGAGTTCCATGGCGGCAATCTCGATCACCCGATCGCCCGTTGCGGGATCGAGGCCGGTGGTTTCAGTATCGAGAACCAGCTCCCTCATGCACGTGCTTCCCTGACCAGCCGGCGGACGATTGCTTGTGCGAAATGGCGCGACAGGCCGCTATGGATCAACACATCCGCCCGAGCCCGCTTCTGCAAATCGGGCATCTGTCGCGCCAGGATCGCATCCAGCCTTTCGGCTGTCATCCCGGGGCGGCGTAAGACCCGCCAGCGCTGCACCTTAGCCGGTGCGGTCACCACAAGGACCTTGTCGCAGCGGCCCGCGCCGCCGGTCTCCAGCAGCAGAGGGACGTCGAGGACAACCAACCGGTCCGCTCGCCGCCGCGCCGCAGCCAGGAACCGCCGTTCGGAATCGCGGACCAGGGGATGGACGATGCGTTCCAGCTGGCGCAGCGCGGCCGGTTGCCCGAGCACCGCGTGCCTGAGTGCCTCGCGGTCGACCCGCCCCTTGCGCACCGTGCCGGGAAAGGCCGCGCCAATCGGCCGCACCGCCCGTCCGCCCGGAGCCTGCAGTGCATGGACAGCCGCATCGGCATCGAAGACCGGCACTTTGAGGCGGCGAAAGGCTGCGGTTGCGGTGGATTTACCCATACCAATGCCGCCGGTGAGGCCATAGACCTTCATCGGAGCGGGATGTCGCCGCCGACGAAATCGCGCAGTTCCTGATCGACCTGGGGCGTCACTCCGAACCAAGCCTCGAATCCAGGGCGTGCTTGATGCAGGAGCATCCCTAGTCCCTCCACCGTCGCAAGACCGCGCATCCTTGCCCCGCACAGCAGGGGGGTCTCGCGCGGCACGTACACGATATCGGCGACGATTGCCTCGCTCGGCAGGGCCGCGAGATCGAGGTCGATAGCCGGCTGGCCCTGCATCCCCTGCGAGGTCGTGTTGACGATCATCGTCGCGTCGCTGAGTGGCGGGGATGTAGCCACCGTGATCGGCCCGCCCAGCGCGCCTGCCAGCGCCTCCGCGCGCGCCCTGGTGCGATTGACCAGAGTGATGCCTGGGCAGCCAGCATCCAGTAAGGCCGCGGCTATGGCGCGGGCCGAGCCGCCGGCGCCCAGGATAACCACCGGTCCGGCGTCAGCCCGCCAGCCGGGGACCGCATCGGCGCAATTGGCCAAGAACCCCCAACCATCAGTATTCGAGCCTTCGATCGAGCCGTCACGGAAGATCAGCGTATTGACCGCCCCAGCGCGTAGCGCGGTGGCATCGACCCGGTCGCAGACTGCGAAAGCGGCTTCCTTGTGCGGAATGGTCACATTGGCGCCGCGAAAGCCGAGATCGGCCAGCGCGCGGACCGCCGATGCGAAGCGATCCGGCGCCACAGGCAGCGGTACATAGGCGCCGTCCACCCCATGGCGTTGTAGCCACAGGCCGTGCAGGCGGGGTGACCGCGAATGGCGTACCGGCCAGCCAAGAATCCCGGCCAACCGGGCATGTCCCGTCAACACGGGTGGCGTCTCCCCTAGAGCGGCGAACCGGGGCATGATGCCGCAAAAGGGAGCATTCGTCATGGCCACCATCCTGCTCATCCACGGTGCCTATCAGGGCGGCTGGATCTGGACCCGGGTTGCGGAACGGCTGCGGGCCAAGGGCCATCTGGTCCTGGTACCCAGCCTTGATGGCTGCGCCGAGCGCGCGGCGGCGAACCGCCCAGGCATCACCACCGAAAGCCACGCTGCCGAACTCGCCCAGCTGCTGTTCATGGAAGACCTGCGGGACTTGATCGCCTGCGGGACCTCCACCGGGGGGATGGTGCTGTGCAAGCTGGCCGAGTTGGCGCCAGACCGCCTCGGCCGCCTCGTCTTCGCCGATGCCCTGGCGCTGCAGCATGGCGAGGCGTTGCCCGATATCGTCGCCCGCCCGACGGCAGAGAATACCGAGCTGACCAGTGGCCCCAGCCGGGCCGATATGGAAGGCCGGCTCTTCGCCGAGCTTGATCCCGCGACCCGCGCCTGGACGATCGAGCGGGTGGTGCACCATCCGATCGCGCCCATGGTGGCGCCGGTGGATTTGCCGCGCTTTTGGTCGATGCCCTGGCAGGGCGCGCGGGTCGTGTGGTGCCGCCGCAGCCAGAACCCGCCGGTCGCGCATCAGCGGCGGCTGCAGGCGGCGCTCGGCGCCTCCTGGCACGAACTCGATACCGGGCATTACCCGATGTTGTCCGAACCAACAGCTTTGGCCGGGCTGATCGCCGACTGACATTGCGGCGGGCCCCGGCGTCCCTATTCTTTACGGGAGCAGGAGTGCCGCATGCCCGCCCCCCAAAGCCTTGCCGAGCTGGAAGCCGATGTCGCCCGCGACCTCACGCTGACCGCGCATCCCGCAAACCCCTGGCTGGAGCCGAAGACCAGCGGAGGGCAGCCGGTGCTGGACTGCCTGATCATCGGCGCCGGGCAATGCGGGCTGGCGGTGGCCCATGCGCTGCGGCGGGACCGAGTGGACAATATCCTCGTCCTAGACCGCGCGCCCCATGGGCGCGAAGGACCCTGGGCGACCTATGCGCGCATGCATAACCTGCGGTCCTGGAAGACCCAGATCGGGCCGGATCTGAAGCTGCCCGCGCTCTGTTATCAGGCCTGGCACGAGGCGCAGTGGGGAGCAGCGGATTTTGCCGCCATGCCCTGGATCCCCAAGCAGAAATGGCATGACTATCTGCTCTGGTTCCGCCGAATTACGGGCATTCCCGTCCGCAATGGTGTTGCGGCCAGCGCCATCACCCCCGCGCGCACCGATGACAGCATGCCCTGCCTGCGCATTGCCACGAGCGAGGGAGACCTGCTGGCCCGCAAGGTGGTGCTGGCGACGGGGCAGGAGGGGATCGGCCGCTGGTGGATGCCGGAATTCGTCGCGGCGCTGCCACCAGCGCTGCGGGCGCATGCCGCCGAGGAGATCGATTTCGCGGCGCTGCGCGGCAAGGTGGTGGCGGTGCTCGGCGCCGGCGCTTCGGCTTTCGACAATGCCGCCGTGGCGCTGGAACAGGGGGCGGCGGAGGTTCACCTGTTCTGCCGCCGGTCCGACCCAATCGTCGTGCAGCCCTATCGCTGGCTGACCTTTGCCGGCTTCCTCCGCCACATGCACCAGATGCCCGATGCCTGGCGCTGGCGCTTCATGGCGAAGATCCTGGGCATGCGCGAAGGCTTCGCGCAGGACACCTATGATCGCGCCCGGCGGTTCCCGAACTTCACCATGCATGTCGGCCGCCCCTGGACCGGCGCGCGGGCGGAGGGCGGGCGCGCCACCCTGGCCACGCCGCGCGGCGATTTCGCCGCCGATTTCCTGATCTGCGGCACCGGCGTCCGCATGGATCCGCGGCTGGTCCCCGAACTCGTCCATTGCGCCGAAAACGTCGCCCAATGGCAGGACCGCTACACGCCACCGCCCGAGGAGGCGGATGCGCGGCTCGGCGATTTTCCCTATCTGGCCGAAGACAGCAGCTTCATCGAGAAGCGGCCGGGGGAGACCCCCTGGATCCGCGACATCCATTTGTTCGGCATCGGCACCAGCCTGTCCTTCGGCCCCGCCGGCAGTTCCATCAACGCCATGAGCATCTCCGCCCCGCGGGTCGCGGCCGGCGTCACCCGCGGCCTGTTCGAAGCCGACCTGCCGCGGCTCTGGCAGAGCCTGAACGACTACGACATCAAGCAGGTGGAGCTGGACTGGTCCCGGATCGCCGCCGAATAGGCGGCGTCATTCGCCCTTGCGCCGCATGTTCCAGAAGACCGGGTAGCCCACCGCCAGCACATCGACGACATCGGCGCGATGCGCCGCGGGCACCGAGAATTGGCCGGTGAAGATCATCAGCGCGCTGTCATGCACATGCCGCTGGATGTCCGCCGCGAGCGCCTGCCGCTTCGCCGCATCCGGCTCCAGCCCGAACTGCTTGATCAGCGGGTCCATTGCGGGCTCGCAGGGCCAGCCGGGGTAGTAGGGGCCGCAATTATACGCGACCGCGTAGTGGCCAAGCGGGTTGAGGATGTCGAAGCCGGTGAAGACCACTGGCATAAGGTTCCAGCCGCCCTTGCCGGGCGGCTCCCGCGACAGTCGCCGCTGCGCCTGGGAGGAATAATCGCTGGCGATGACATCGAGGTTGAACCCCGCCCGGCGCAACCGATCGATGATGACCATCGCCATCGGGTTGATGGTGGTGCTGTCGGTGCTGTGCAGGAAGACCACCGGCTCATTCGCATAGCCGGCGTCCTTCAGCAGTTGCCGGGCCTTCTCGATGCTGGGGGAGCGTAGCGGCTCGGTCCCCGCGGTGTTCGCGTAGGGGCCGCCGCACATGAAGATCGATTGGCACCAGCGCAGCCACATATCCTGCGGCAGCCCAAGCCCGGCGAGGATTTCGCTCTGGTCCATCGCCTGCTGCAGGGCGCGGCGGATGCCGGGATTGTTGAAGGGCGGATGCAGGTGGTTGATGCCGATGGCGCCCATGATCTGCGCAATGGGGCGCGGGTTCACCACGGCGATATTGCGGTCCCGCCGCAGCAGCGCGAGGTAGTCGGTGGGGACGAATTCCAGGTAATCGACTTCCCCCGCCCGCAGCGCCGCGACGCGGGTGGCGGGGTCGGGCAGGCTGACAAAATCCACGCGGTCGAACTTCGCCACCTTGCCGCCGGCCAGCCCGTCCGCGGGCTCCGCGCGTGGGCGATAGGCGGGGTTGCGGCGGAACACGGCGCGGTCGCCGATCCGCCATTCTGCCTTGTCGAAGGTGAAGGGACCGCTGCCGACCGGCTCGGTCACCGGCTTGGTCACCTCCTGCGCCGCTAGCCGCGCCGGCATCATGAAGGGGATGATCGCACCGGGCTTGCCCATCGCCTCGATCACCTGGCTGAAGGGCTCGCGCAGCTCCAGCACGAAGGTGCGGGCATCCACCACGCGGAAGCCCTTGGCGGCCGCCATCATCCGGCTGCCGAGCCCGTCCCGCTTGCCCCAGCGGTTGAGCGAGGCGACGCAATCCTCGGCTGTTACCGGCTGGCCGTCGTGCCATAGCAGCCCCGGGCGCAGGGTGAAGGTCCAGGTCAGCCGGTCCTCGCTGGCCTGCCAGCCTTCCAGCATCTGCGGCCGGTATTCTCCGGCGCTGTCCATCGCGATCAGCGTATCGAAGACGTTATAGGCGAAGGCCCGCGTCACGTTGGAGTTGGTGACGATGGGGTCGAGCACCTGCAGCTCGAGGTTGAGCACCGCGCGCAGCGTATTGGGCTGGGCCAGCGCCGGGCCGGCGCCGATGAGCATGGCAAGCAGCAGGCTGAAGCGCATCGCACTCTCCCGGATCGAGTGTCGGTATCGGTGGGCGAAGGCTCGCCGAACCGGTGCGGCTTGTCCATTACTGCTGGCGGTGCTGCACTCATCCTCTATCACCGACCGAGGCAGGCATGTCCGAACCGGGTCCCGAGGGCCGTATTCCCGTCCTCGACATCGCCCCCTATCTCGCCGGCACGGCCGGCGCGCGACAGGCGCTGGCCGCCGCCTTCGCCCGCAGCTGGGAGGATACCGGCTTCATGGTGCTGGCCGGGCACGGGATCGACCCGGCCCTGCCCGCCGCCTGCTTTGAGGCAGCAGCGCGGTTCTTTGCGCTGCCCGAGGAGGCAAAGCTCGCGCTCAAGATCGGTGAGGTGAATATCGGCTTTCTGCCGACCGGCGCACAGGTGATCCGTACCTCGAAGATCGCCGAGGTGAAGAAGCCGAACCTGAACGAGAGCTTCTACATCATTCGAGACTACCCGCCGGACCACCCCGCCATCCTGCAGAAGCGTCCCTTCGTCGAGCCCAACAAATGGCCGCAGGGCCTGCCGGACTTCCGGGCTGCGACGGTCGCCTATTTCACGGCGATGGAGGGGCTGGCGCGGCGACTGCTGCCGTCGGTGGCCACCGCGCTGGGGATGTCGCCCGACTATCTCGATCACGATTTTCGAGATCCCACCTGCACCCTACGGCTGATCCGCTACCAGCCGCAGCCGCCGGGGGAGGATGACCGTTTCGGCTTCGCCCCGCATATCGACACCAACCTGCTGACCTTTTTGGCACAGAGTGCGCTGCCCGGCCTGGAGGTCCGCACGCGCGAGGGGGAATGGCTGCGCCCGCCCGCCATCCCCGGAACCTTCGTGATCAACACTGCGGAGATGCTGGGGCGCTATTCCAACGACCGTTTCGCGCCGACACCGCACCGGGTGGTCAACGCGAACGGCGAGATGCGCTACGCCATCCCCTTCTTCTTTGGCCCAGACAATGATGCGATGATCCGCCCGGTGCCGTCCTGTGTCAGCGCTGCCAATCCCAGCCGCTATGAGCCACTGTTGTATGAGGACCACCGGCGGATGCTGAACCTCAGGAACTTCGCCCATCGCCAGGGGCAGGCGGCGCCGGCTGGCTAGGCCCTTCCGCGACCGCACCGGCCGGGTCTAGTCTGCCCCAACGCCTAAACGCAGTTGGGGAAATCGCCATGGACGGCTTCGATATCGGCAGTATTCCCGCGCTTGCCGAAGAACACCGCATGGTGCGCGACCTGGTCGCGCGCTTTGTTGAGAAGGACCTAATGCCGCTGGAGCCGGCGGTGTTGAAGCGGGAGGCCAATGGCGAGCGCTATGGGCTGACGCCCGAGGAAGAGACCACGCTGCTGGCCAAGTGCAAGGAACTCGGCCTCTGGGGCCTCGACGTGCCGGAGCAGTTAGGCGGCGCCGACCTGCCGCTGGCCGCGCTGATGGCGGTCGAGGAGGAGATGGGCCGCACCGTCACCCCCTTCATTTTCCCCCCCGACAGCCCCAACCTCCATATGCTGCTGGCCGTAGCCAACGAGGAGCAGCGCAAAAAGTACCTTGAGCCCTATGCGCGTGGTGAGATGCGCAGCTCGATCGCTATCTCCGAACCCGGCGCCGGCGGCGACCCCGCGGGCATGACCACCCGTGCCGTGCAGGATGGTGACGACTGGGTCATCAATGGTCGCAAGATCTGGGTCAGCGGCGTGCCGCGGTCTGATTTCATCATTCTCATGGCCCGGACCGGCGAGGGCAAGCGCGAGGAAGGCGTGACCGCCTTCATCATCGACCGCGGCACGCCAGGCTTCATCATCGAACGCGAGATTCCGATGATCGGCGGCCGACGGACCTATGAGCTGGTCTTCGAGGATTGCCGCGTGCACCAGCGCCAGATCCTGGGCCAACTCGGCCGCGGCTACGCGCCGATGCAGCTGCGCCTGAACGTCCGCCGCCTGCAGATGGGCGCGCGCTGCACCGGCATGGCTCGGCGTGGCCTCGACATGCTGATCGCGCACGCCAAGAACCGGACAACCTTCGGCGTGAAGCTTGCCGACCGTCAGGCGGTGCAATGGTGGATCGCCGATGCCGCGACCAAGATCCACATCGCCCGCCTGATGGTCCGCGACGCCGCCGCCAAGCTCGGCGCTGGGGAGGATGTGCGCAACGAGGCCTCCATGCTGAAGGTCTTCGCGACCGAGATGGCGCAGGAAGTGCTGGACCACGCCATGCAAACTCACGGCGCCATGGGCATGACGAAGGAGCTGCCACTGCAGCTGATGGCGTCCCAGGTTCGGGTGCAGCGGATCTACGAAGGCCCGACCGAGGTGCACAAGATGGCCATCGCGCGGCGCATGCTGAGGGCCGCGAAGTAGATGGCCGGCGGGTACAATGTCGGCGACCTCGTCGCCGAATTCCTCGCCCGCATCGGCGTGACGACCTGTTTTGGTATCGTCTCGGTCCACAATATCCCGATGCTGGACGGCATCGGCCGGCGCAACGCCATCCGCTATGTGATGGCACGCAACGAGATGGGCGGCGCCCATATGGCCGACGCCTATGCCCGCGTCGCCGGCCATCTCGGGGTACTGTTCTCCTCCACCGGGCCGGGGGCGGCAAATACCGTGGCCGGGCTGGTCGAGGCGCAGTTCGCGGGCAGCCCGGTGCTGCATATCACTGGCCAGACACCGACCCGCTTCATTGATCGCGACATGGGCAGCGTGCACGACGTGCCCGGCCAGACCGCCATGCTCTCCGCCGTCTGCAAGAGCGCCTATCGCATCCGCTCGGCGGCGGAAGCGCTGGGCGTCCTGACGCGTGCGGCGACCGAGGCGCTGACGCCGCCGCGCGGGCCGGTTTCCATCGAGATTCCCATCGACATCCAGCGGACGGTGATCGAACGTCCGGCGCAGCTCGATACGCT
>CAITYE010000334.1 GCA_903896535.1 uncultured Paracraurococcus sp. | reverse complement strand
GGACCAATCCGGGCCGAAGCGGCCCACAATGCAATTGTGCTGGCGCAATTCCTCGGGCGTGCTCGGCTCGCCATGCCGGGCGAGATAGGCCGGGGAGGCGAAGGTGATCTGCGGGCCGCGCGTCAACAGGCGGGTGGTCAGCCGGCTATCGTTGAAGCGCCCGGTGCGCACGGCGATATCGTAGCCCTCCGCGATCAGATCCACCGCCGTGTCGCTGAAGGAGAGGTCGAGCGTCACCTCCGGGTATTGGGCAAAGAAGCGCGGAAGTTCCGGCACCAGCGTGACCCGGCCGAACGAGATGGGCACGACGGCGCGCACCCGCCCGCGAGAGACCGCGCTCCCGGCTTTGAGCCGCGTCTCCGCATCCTCGAGATCGGCGAGAATGGCAAGGCAGCGCTCATAGAATTCCTGACCGTAATCGGTGGTCCGCAAGCGCCGCGTGGTCCGATTGAACAGCTGGGTGCCAAGCTCATCTTCAAGCCGCGCGATGCTCTTGGTGACGGCGGAGGCCGATAGCCCGAGCTTTTTCGCCGCAGCCGTGAAGCCGCCATGCTCGACCACGCGCACGAAGATGGTCAGCGCGACGAACTTGTCCAATCCGCCCCTCCCCTACCCGCAGCTTACCCCGGCCGTGCGCCGGGGGAAGCCGGCGGCATGCCGACCAGCAGACGCGGCCCCGCGAAGGGACGGACGCAGAACCGATAGACCAGCAAGGTGATCGCGGTCGCCCCGAGCCAGACGCCAAAGATGGTCGCAACCGGTCCCCAGCCAAAGGCGAGCAGCCAGACGCCGAGTAGGAGCACCGGTATATGATGCAGGACATAGACGGGCATCGTCGCCTCCCCGAGCCAGTCCAGCAGGCGCGAGGGGGCTGGCGGATAGCGGCCGGCAATCCCAAGCCCCCCGCCGATCCACCCCCAGGCGCAGAGACCCACCGCGATACGGCCGAGCGTCGAGGGACCAAGCCATAGCTCGACGATGAAGCCCAGCAGCCCGAGCGCGAGCAGCCCCCAGGCCTCCGCGCGCAATCGCGTCTCATACCCAGGCCAGGCGGCGAGCATTGCGCCCAGGCCAAAGCAGGCGATGAACCAGAGCATATTCGCCCAGTCCTGCGCGAGATTGGGCAGGAACGGCCAATACCCGCCGGTCCCAGCGATGAGGAGGGCAAAGCCCGCGGCCGGCAGGTACACCGCCAGACGACCGGGGACCTCGGCGACCGGGGCGCGCCCGGCAAGCCAACGCAGCGCCGGCAGGGTCACCACCGAGATGATGAACAGATAGGCGAGGAACCAGAGATGCGACCAGGTCATGGTGTCGATCCTGGTCAGATAGCGCCCCAGGAAGGCGACGAAGCCGTAATCCGGCGGCGTCACCAGACGGAACCCACCCAGCCGCAGGTCACGGCCCTGCTGTAACTCGATCCACTTGATCACCGGCCCAAGCAACAGGATGCCGGCAAAGAGCGGCAGCAGGACGCGCAGCACCCGCTCTCGCAGGAAGCGACCGGGCGTGCGTCGCCGCAGCGCCCCAACCGCCGACCAGCCGGCCAGGGTGAAGAACAGCGGCAGAATGGCGACGCGGAAGATCTCATAGAGGATCGTGGCCGGCGCCCAGGGCGTCGCGCTTTTCACATGGTACCGTGGTTCGGCGGCGTAGATCAGCAGCGCATGGGCCAGCACGATGCCGATGCAGGCGACAACCCGCAGCAGGTCAAGGTCGGTACGGCGGCGGGAGACGGGGCTTGTAGCCATGCCTTCGGCATGCAGGATCGCGGCGGCCGAGGCAAGCCGCCGCTACCGCTGGGACGGCCTCAGGCTGCCTTGGCTTGGGCCGCCACGCGCGCGAGCGCACCCAGCAATTCCTTCGCCACCCGGACCCGCTGCGGCAACTCCATCTCCCGCAGCAGCGCCAGCTTGTGGTCCGGACGCAACCGCACCAGGCCCTTCTGGGCGGCCACCCATTGCACCAGCCCAGCCGGGTTGCGCGGCTGATTGCGGAAGAAGCCGAGTACGATCCCCTTCGGCCCGGCATCCAGCTTCTCGACGCCAGCGGCGCGGCACAGCAGCTTGATCGCAACCACCTGCAACAGGTTCTCGACCGGCTCCGGCAAGGCGCCGAAGCGATCGACCAGCTCGGCGGCCATGGCCTCAACTTCCGCCTCGGCGGCCAAGGCGCCGATACGACGATAGAGGCCGAGGCGCACCGGCAGGTCGCGGACATACTCCTCGGGGATCAGCACCGGCAGGCCGAGATTGATGTTCGGCGTGAAGGCGAGCGCGCGGTCCGCTTTAGCCCGATTCCCCCCCTCCCCGGCCTTCAGATCAGCCACCGCTTCCTCCAGCATCTGCTGGTAAAGCTCGATACCCACCTCGCGGATGTGGCCGGACTGCTCGTCGCCAAGAAGATTGCCGGCGCCGCGGATATCGAGGTCGTGGCTCGCCAGGGTGAAGCCCGCCCCAAGGTTATCGAGTGTCTGCATCACTTCCAGCCGCTTCTGGGCGGCGGGCGAAAGGCGGTGGTTCTGCGGCCAGGTCAGGTAGGCATAGCCGCGCTGCTTGCCGCGACCGACCCGGCCGCGCAGCTGATAAAGCTGCGCCAGCCCGAACATGTCGGCGCGATAGATGAGCAAGGTATTCACCGCCGGCATGTCGAGCCCGGATTCGACGATATTGGTCGATAGCAGGATGTCGAATCGACCATCGCCAAATTCCGTCATCACCTGCTCAAGCGCAGTCGGCGAAAGCTGGCCGTGGGCCTCGGCGATCCGGGCTTCGGGGACGATCTCGCGCAGCCGCTCGGCGACCTTCGGCATGTCCTCAAGCCGCGGGACGACACAGAAAATCTGCCCGCCACGGAAGCGCTCGCGCTGAATCGCCTCTCGCAGCACAACGCCGTCCCAGGGCATGATGAAAGTCCGGACCGCCAGCCGATCCACGGGCGGCGTGGCGATCACGCTCATCTCCCGGACCCCGGTCAGCGCCAGTTGCAGGGTGCGCGGAATGGGCGTCGCGGTCAGCGTCAGCACATGCACGTCGCTCTTCAGGGCTTTCAGCCGTTCCTTGTGGGCAACGCCGAAATGCTGCTCCTCATCGACGATCACGAGCCCGAGGTCGGCAAAGGATATCGCCTTGGCGAGCAGCGCGTGGGTGCCGATGACGATCCCGATACTGCCATCGGCGAGGCCCGCGCGGACCGCATTCGCATCCTTCGCTGTCACCAGCCGAGAAAGCTGGGCGATCGCCAAGGGGAAGCCGGCAAAGCGTGCGGTGAAGCTGCGAAAATGCTGGCGCGCGAGCAGGGTGGTCGGTACCACAATCGCGACCTGGGCGCCCGACATCGCCACCGCGAAAGCGGCGCGCAGGGCAACCTCTGTCTTGCCGAACCCGACATCGCCGCAGATCAGCCGATCCATGGGACGGCCGCTGGCGAGATCTTCCAGCACATCGGCGATCGCCCGCTGCTGGTCCTCCGTCTCGGCGAAGGGAAAGCGGGCGCAGAACTCGTCGAAGGGGCCGGATGGCGGAACCGCCACCTCGCCGGAGCGCGTCTGCCGCTCCGCCGCAATACGGATCAGCTGCGCCGCCATGTCCTGGATGCGCTGCCGCGCCTTGGCCCGCCGGTTCTGCCAGGCGCCGCCCCCCAACTTGTCGAGCGCCACCCCTTCGCCTTCGGAGCCGAAGCGGGAGAGCACCTCGATATTCTCGACCGGGACAAAAAGCTTATCGTCGCCCGCATAGATCAGCTTCAGGCAGTCATGCGGCGCATCGCCAACGGTGATGGTCTCCAGCCCGTCGTAGCGACCGATGCCGTGCTCCTCGTGTACGACCAGGTCGCCCTGGGCGATACCAGTGGCATCGGCGATGAACTGCGCCGCGCTCCGCCGCCGGCGCGGCGGGCGGGCGATCCGCTCTCCCAGCAGGTCCTGCTCGCCGACCACCGCCAGTCCAAAGTCGAGCCCAGTCGCCGTCGCCGGTGCCAGGAAGCCTCGCTCCAGGCCGAATACGGCGAGCCCGACGACCCCCGCAGGCAGGGCGGCGAGCGCTGGCAAATCCGCGATCGGCTCGGCCGCGAGCCGATGTTCGCGCAGCAAATTCGCCAGCCTGTCGCGGGCGCCGCGCGACCATGCGGCGAGGACTGCACGCCGCCCCTGCCGCAGCAGAGCGGCGGCGTGTTCGGCATAGGCATCGAAGACATTGCCGCCCGCGGCGCGCACATCGGTGAATAGCCGCCCCGGACGGCCGCCGGCGTCGATCCCGGCCACCCCATCCGGCTGGGCGAAGGGAGAGAAGCGGAACAGCGGCCCGGCCGCCAGCATCGCGTCCCATGCCGCCCGGGTCAGGTACAACAGCCCCGGCGGCACTGGCCGGTAGGACGCCTCCCCCTCAGGCCGATGGGTCACACGGCGAGCCTGATAGTGGTCCTCAATCATCTCAAGACGCGCGTCCAGCGCATCCTCAGCCTGATGATCGAGACTGACCGAGAGGCCCGGCAGATAATCGAGCAGCGTGGCCATGCTCGCATGAAACAGCCCGGCCCAATGCTCCATGCCCGGATGCCGATGGCCGGCGCTGATCGAGGCATAGAGCGGGTCATCGGCCGCGGCATTGCCGAATAATTCGCGATAGCCGGCGCGGAAGCGCGCGATGCTCTCGCGGTCGAGGAAAACCTCTCCGACCGGCCTCAGGATCAGGCTTTCCACCGCGGCGCCGCTCCGCTGGGTGCCGGTATCGAAGCGCCGCAGGCTCTCGATTTCATCGCCGAACAGGTCGAGCCGCACGGGGTCGGCCTCGCCGGCCGGAAAGAGGTCGATGATGCCGCCGCGCACGGCATATTCGCCCGGTTCCATAACCGTCCCGGTGCGGCCATAGCCGTTCGTCTCAAGGAAAAGCGTCAGCGCCTCCGGCTTGACCCGCCCGCCGCGCGCCAAGGCCAGCGTCGCACCGGTGAAGGATTCGGGCGGCGGGACCTTCTGGACCAGGGCATTGACGGTCGTCAGCAGGATGCGCGGCTTCGCGCCTGGCTCCAGCAGGCGGGTCAGCGTCGAGACCCGCTCCGCCACGACTTCGGCGTTCGGCGAGACGCGGTCATAGGGCAGACAATCCCAAGCCGGGAACCGGAGAACTTCGACCCCCGGCGCGAAGAAGCCAAGCGCATCGGCAAGGCGCGCCAGCCGTTCCGCATCGCGGCAGACATGGAGGACCGGCACCGCCGTCTCGGCACGGCGCCGGGCCAGCAGCAATGCATCGAACCCCTCTGGCGCGCCATGGATGGTCAGCCCGGCACTCACGGCAGACGGAGATCCTTAGGTATACCGGCGCCAGCCTGGCCACATTGCTCACGCATGCGCTCCAGCATGGGAGAGCAGACATCAGCCGGGATCGGCTCACGGCCGGTCAGCCATTCCGTCAGATCGACATCGGGCAGTTCGAGCACCGCCTCGAAGGCATTGAGCTCAGGCTCAGTCATGGTCGCCAGATGACGTTCGGCGAAGCCGCCGATCATCAGATCGGCTTCCTTCGTGCCGCGATGGCGGGCACGAAACAGCAGACGGCGGCAGCGGTGACCGATTTCGGGATCGCTTGGCATGGTGTCCGTCGGGTCCAAGACTGGCATATAGGGGCACATGGGAATCCTGTCAGCCCAGCCCGCGGCAACACCGCCG
>CAITYE010000333.1 GCA_903896535.1 uncultured Paracraurococcus sp. | reverse complement strand
GAGTGATCGACAGCGCCTCATTCCCGCGCGCCGGCGGCAATCCAAAAGCCCCGCGCCAAATCCCCCGGGGCTTGCGAAATCCTTGACCGACCGGCCAAACTCCGCCGACGCAAACCGGGAACCGCCCCATGTCGATACCCCGCCGCACCGTCCTGGCGACGCCCTTCCTAAGCCTCCTTGCCCGCCCGAGCTGGGCGCAGACCAAGTGGCAGATGGCCACGCCCTATCCGGACGGGAATTTCCACACCAAGAATATTCGCGAGTTCTGCGCCGATATCGAACAGGCGACCGGGGCGAAGCTCGCCGTGAGCGTCCATAGCAATGCCTCGCTGCTGCCAATGCCGCAGATCAAGCGCGGGGTTCAAACCGGCCAGGTGCAGCTGGGCGAAATCCTGCTCACCGCCTATTCGAACGAGGATCCGTTCTTCGATGCCGATGCCCTGCCCTTCCTGGTGCCGGATTGGGCCGGGGCGAAGAAGCTGGCGGATCTGCAGCGCCCCTATATCGAGGAACGTTTCCGCAAACAGGGATTGTCGCTGCTCTATACCGTGGCGTGGCCCGGCGCCGGGTTCTACACCCAGGTACCGCTAAATAGCCTGGATGTCCTGAAGGGCAGCCGGTTCCGGACTTTCAGCCCTTTGACCAACCGCTTCGCTGCGCTCATCGGGGCCAATCCGGTCCTCGTCCAGCAGGCCGAGCTTGCGCAAGCCTTCGCCACCGGCATCGCCACCGCAATGGTGACCAGCGCCCAGACCGGGGTCGATACCTCCGCCTGGGACTATGCCAAGGTTTTCACACCCGCGGCCTTCTCGATGACCAAAAACGCCGTGCTGATCTCCCGCCGCGCCCTGGAAAGCCTGCCGGCCGACCAGCAGCAGGCGGTGCTCGATGCGGCCGCCAAGGCGCAAGTGCGCGGCTGGGGCTACGCGCAGGAGGCCGAGAAGGCGTCCCAAAGCCGGCTGGCGGAAAAGGGCCTCACCATCGGCACCGTCCCGACCGATGTCCGCGCTGGGCTCGACGCAATCGGCGCGACGATGGCGAACGAGTGGGTTGAGAAGGCGGGTGACGATGGGCGGAAGCTGATCGACGCGATGCGCGCGAAATAGCGCCATCTCGCTCCGAATTGCGCATTGCGGAGGCGGAATCCGCACAACCATGACCTGGTCTGGTGTGCGCCGCCTTGCGCGCCCGGCGACGGCCCGCGAGACTGCCTTGGTTTTGGTCGAGGAGCTGACGGGCGATGCGATCGCAAACAGGGCGCCGGAACGGCAAGCGGCCTACCTCGGCTTTCATCGTCAGCCGGGGTGATTGACCCGATGCGGCGTTTTCTGGATGGCCTCTACGCACTAGGCGCCGGCCTTGCCGCGCTCTGCCTCTTTGGCATCTTCCTCGTCATGATGGCGCAAGTCGCGCTCCGGGAGATGAGCCTGCAACTCCCGGCAGCCGATGACATCAGTGCTTATCTCTGCGTGGCGACGGCATTTTTTGCCCTGGCCGCCACTTTCAAGCGCGGTGAACTGATCCGCGTCGGCATGGTGATCGACCGGCTGGGGCCGGGTCCGCGCCGGGTTCTCGAGGCATTGGTCCTGGCGCTGGCCGCCGGGATCGTCGGCTACATCACCTGGTGGACCCTGCAGGACACGCTGTTCTCGCTGGAGATCGAGGAGGTGGCGCAAGGCACCGTGCCGATCCCGCTGTGGATTCCGAAAACGGCCATGCCGCTCGGCGCTGGCCTTCTTCTGATCGCGGTCCTCGACGAGTTGGCCACTGTCCTGGCTGGCAATAAGCCGGGCTACGTCATCGCGGCCGAGCAGCGCGCTGCTGCCGGCGATTTCTCGGCCGAGGTTTAAGCCATGGATCTGCTGACCCTCGCCCTCCTGTTGCTCGTTCTGTTATGCCTGCTGCTCGGCGCCGGGCTTTGGATCGCCATGGCGCTCGCCACCGTCGGCTTCGTGGCGATGACCATGGTCCACCCGAGCCCCGGCCTGTTCCTGGCCTCGGCGTTCTGGGAAGCCACCGGGTCCTGGACCCTGGCCGCGCTGCCGATGTTCGTCTGGATGGGGGAGATTCTCTTCCGAACCAAACTGTCGGAGGAGCTGTTCAACGGACTTGCGCCCTGGGTGCGGCGCATCCCCGGCCGCCTGCTGCACGTCAACATCCTGGCTTGCGGTATTTTCGGCTCGGTCTCCGGCTCCTCTGCCGCCACCTGCGCTACGGTCTCGAAGATTGCTTTGCCCGAGTTGAAACGCCGCGGCTACGACGAGAATCTGGCCATCGGCTCACTCGCCACTTCCGGCACACTCGGCATCCTGATCCCGCCTTCGATCATCATGGTGGTCTATGCGGTGGCCGCCGAGGTTTCCATCGTCCGCGTCTTCATCGCCGGCTGCTTGCCGGGGCTGATCGTGATGTTGCTGTTCAGCGCCTATATCATCGTCTGGGCCCTGCTGAACCCCGATAAGCAACCGCCGCCCGAACCGCGCCTGACGCTTGGCGAAAAGCTGCGCCAAAGCGCGCAGCTTATTCCGTGCGCCATCCTGATCATCGCCGTCATCGGGACGATGTTCGTCGGTTGGGCAACGGCGACTGAGGCTGCGGCCTTCGGCGTCCTGGGCTCCCTGATCCTAGCGGCGGTGACCGGATCGCTCACCTGGACAAATTTCTTGGATAGCTTGAAGGGTGCCACCCGACTTTCCTGCATGATCATGTTTATCCTGGCAGGCGCAGCTTTCCTGACCAAGGCAATGGCCCTAACCGGCATCCCGGCCGCGCTCGCCACCGGAGTTGCCGCGCTCAACCTTGGGCCTTACGGGCTGATCGCCATCCTCACGGTGGTCTATGTTATCCTGGGCACTGCGCTTGATGGTGTCT
>CAITYE010000332.1 GCA_903896535.1 uncultured Paracraurococcus sp. | reverse complement strand
CGTGGGTCGATCTACCTCAGCGCTTGGCGTCATGGCCCGCATCAGGCGTTGCAGGCTGATCACCCCTTCAGTCACCGCCAGGAAATCACATCGATCCTCCTCCCACATCCGGCCCAGCAGGCGGGAGGACGGGCCAAGCGCATCCATGCAAATCCGGGCAAAACTCCAGCCCCGGTCTTGCAGCGCTTCCAAGCGGCGAAGCGCCGCTGCCATGTCACCTTGCAAAATCTCTGTCGTCAGTCCGGTGACCTCCGGCGTAATGGTCGGGCGGACGGCGGGCCGCGGCGGCGCCCTGCGCGTGTCCACGGCATAGAGTGCGAGCCGGGGGATGATTGCCCGTTCGAGTGCGTCGCCCAGCAGCCCAGCCTGAAGCTGGCGGGCGGTCATGGCCCCGCTGCGGGCATCCGACGATGCCTCAGTACGGGGCGCGCCTGTCGGGGCGCCCATCGCTCCCTTGCCCTGCCAGCCCGCTAACTCGCGACTTCCGCTCATCGCCCGCTCCCTTGGTTTGTAGATTTCGGTCGGAAACCACTCGAGTGTCAAGTCTGATCGACGTCAATCTTGATTGACATACCTGAAGGCTGCGACGTAACCTCCCTCTCAGCGATAAATCGAATGCGGGAGAGGCCAGTGCAGTCCCGTCGAGAAGGAGAACACCGGCGCCTCCCGGTCAAAAAAAGAGGGGTCTTGGCCGGGCGCAGCCCCGGCCAAACGGTCACAGGGCACGCTCCCGGCGAAGGAATGTCAAGTCATGTTTACATCTAACGGCTTGGATCGGTTGGGCGTCGATCGGTTGATCGCCGCTGTGGATGTCTGCCCATGGGGCAGCGCGAGCGGCCGTGGCGCCCCCCGGCCCGCATCCCCGCCACCACTCTATACCACAGAGGAGCGCACGCGACGCGACGCGACGCGCTGGACGCTGGTGCAGGGTATCCTGGCGCCGCTGCAGTTCCTCGTTTTCCTGGTCAGTCTTGGCCTTGTTGTGCGGACGCTGCTAACGGGTGAGGGCTTCGCCGCCGCGACCGCTTCGGTCGTCGTCAAGACCATGGTCCTTTACCTGATCATGGTGACCGGCGCGATTTGGGAAAAAGTGGTTTTCGGACGTTGGCTCTTCGCCCCGGCTTTCTTCTGGGAAGACGTGTTCAGCATGCTGGTGCTGGCCTTGCACACCGGCTACGTCGCTGTGGTCTTCTTCGGGCTCGGCGATACGCGCGGGCAGATGCTCCTGGCCCTGGCGGCCTATGCCGCATATCTGGTGAATGCCGCGCAGTTCGTCCTGAAGCTGCGGGCCGCGCGCCGGGAGCAGCCGGCCTCTTGGACCCCGATTGGCTACGGCGCGGCCGAATGAGCGTTCCAGAAACCCTGCTGCCGACTGCCTGTGCGACGCCGCCGGTGCGTTTCGAGCGCGGCCAGCGCGAGGTCTTCTGCGGCTTGACGGGAATCGTATGGCTGCACCGGAAGATCCAGGATGCGTTTTTCCTGGTCGTCGGCAGCCGCACTTGCGCGCATCTGCTGCAATCTGCCGCCGGCGTGATGATCTTCGCCGAGCCGCGATTCGGGACCGCTATTTTAGAAGAGCGTGATCTCGCCGGCCTGGCCGATGCCAACGAAGAACTGGACCGCATCGTCGGCCGGCTGTTGGAACGCCGTCCTGATATCCGTATGCTTTTCTTGGTAGGCTCCTGCCCCAGCGAGGTAATCAAGCTCGACCTTGGTCGCGCCGCGCAGCGCCTCGACCGCGCGCATGCTCCAGGCGTGCGGGTGCTCAGCTATTCGGGCAGCGGCATCGAGACCACTTTCACCGAGGGCGAGGATGCCTGCCTCGCGGCCCTAGTGCCGGCGATGCCGCAGGCCTCTGCCGCGCAGGAAACCCAACTTCTCGTTGTCGGCGCCTTGGCGGAAATCGTCGAGGACCAGTTTCGCCGGATATTTGCTGAGCTCGGTCTCCGTAACGTCGCATTCCTGCCCCCCCGACGGGCGGGTGAGTTGCCGCCGGTCGGCCCGAACACAAAAGTTCTGCTCGCGCAGCCTTTCCTCAGCGCGACGGTTGCCGTCCTTGAGCGGCGTGGGGCGCATCGAATCCCGGCGCTGTTTCCGCTGGGTGCGGAGGGAACGACAGGTTGGATCCGCGCTGTCGCAAACGCGTTTGGCATCGCTGCCGCACGGGTGACTGCTGTGACCGAGGCGGGAGAACGCCGCGCCCAGCGTGCCCTTGAGGGACTGCGAGAGGAACTCGCGGGCAAGCGCATTTTCATGTTTCCCGATTCGCAGCTCGAGGTGCCGCTGGCGCGTTTCCTCTCGCGCGAGCTGGATATGCAGCCGATCGAAATCGGGACGCCTTATCTGAACCGCGATTTGCTCAGCGCAGAACTCGCCCTGCTCCCCGCAGGCGTTCCTATTGTCGAAGGCCAGGATGTTGAGGCGCAGCTTGATCGGTGCCGGGCAGCGCGCCCCGATCTAACGCTGTGCGGCCTTGGCTTGGCCAATCCGTTGGAGGCGGAAGGCCTCGCAACCAAGTGGTCGATCGAGCTCTGCTTCACGCCCATCCATGGCTATGACCAGGCGGCAGACCTCGCTGGACTTTTTTCGCGGCCGCTGGCGCGTCGCGCCAGGTTGAGGGTTTAGTCGATGGAGCTTGCGCTTTGGACCTACGAAGGGCCGCCGCATGTGGGGGCGATGCGAGTCGCCACCGCGATGCAGGATCTGCATTACGTCCTGCATGCGCCCCAGGGCGATACCTATGCCGACCTGCTGTTCACAATGATCGAACGCCAGGGCCGCCGCCCGCCGGTGACCTATACGACGTTCCAAGCCCGCGACCTCGGTAGCGATACCGCAGAGTTATTCAAGAAAAGCTGCCTCGCCGCCTACGAGCGCTTCCAGCCAAGCGCGTTGCTGGTCGGGTCCTCGTGCACTGCCGAGCTCATTCAGGACGACCCGGCGGGCCTCGCGCGGGCGCTCAAACTGCCCATACCAGTGGTGCCGGTTGAGTTGCCCGCCTACTCGAAACGGGAGAACTGGGGCGCGGCCGAGACCCTTTATCAGTTGGTGCGAGCCTTTGCTGGCCCCGCGGCGACGCAACCGCGGGACCCACGCAGCTGCAACATCCTCGGCCCTACAGCGCTTGGCTTTCGTCATCGCGACGATACCCGCGAAATCCGCGCCCTTCTCGAAGGCTTGGGGATTCGTGTCAACGTGACGGCGCCCCTCGGGGCTCGGCCTGCTGACCTCGCCCGCCTGCCAGAGGCTGCCTTCAACGTTATCCTCTACCCAGAAATCGCGCACTCAGCCGCGTCCTGGCTACAGCGGACGCATGGCCAGCCCTTCACGCGCTGCATCCCCATCGGCACCATCGGTACCCGCGAGTTCCTGGCCGAGGTAATGCAACTTGCTGACCTTGCCGATGCTGATGTCAGCCCCGAAGCGCTCCGCGCGCCCTGGTACGCACGATCGGTCGACTCCAACTACCTGCATGGTAAGCGCGTTTTCGTTTTTGGTGACGCGACGCATGCCTTGGCGGCGGCCCGTGTGGCAACCGAGGAATTCGGTTTTACCCTGGTTGGTCTTGGCACCTACAGCCGGGAATTCGGGCGTGACATCCGCGAGGCAGCCGCCACTTATAATGTCCCGGCCTTGGTGACCGACGACTACCTTGCGGTCGAGGCACGCATCACTGAAGCGCAACCCGAACTTGTGCTTGGCACTCAGATGGAACGGCATATCGCAAAGCGCCTGGGGATTCCCTGCGCTGTAATCTCTGCCCCCGTCCACGTGCAGGACTTCCCGGCGCGCCACTCCCCTCAGATGGGGTTCGAGGGTGCGAATGTCCTGTTCGATACCTGGGTGCATCCGCTGATGATGGGTCTTGAGGAGCATCTGCTGTCGATGTTCCGCGAGGATTTTGAGTTTTCTGACCAGGCAGCACCGTCCCACCTCCCGCAGTCCAGTCAGCCGGCGCCGGCGCCGGCAGTGCCACTTCCAGCCGCTGTAGCCACTGGCTGGACGCCGGAGGCCGAGCGCGAGCTCATGAAGATACCGTTCTTCGTGCGCGGCAAAGCGCGTCGTAACACTGAACGCTATGCGGCGGACCGCGGGATCGGCCAAATCACGGTCGAGGCACTCTACGAAGCGAAGGCACATCATGCGCGCTGAGCCCGTATTGCTGCCCACCGTGCCTCTGACAATGGTCAGCCATTGTGCCGCGGCGCGGGCCGAGACTCGGCTCCGGACCGAACCTCCTGTTGTGACTCTTGCAGTCGCTAGCGCCTATCGCCTGAACGCTGAGCCGAGCGCGCCTAGCACGGGCCGCGAAGCCCGCGACGCGAGGCGTGGTATGCTTTCGGCCAGCAAGGTGGTTCCTGCGGTCTACGCGCATCGGACTGAGATATCTACTGCCGCGCAGCGACACGATGCTGCGCTCAACCTCATCCCTTCTCTGCGTATCGCCAGCCGGCTGCCTGCAGCACAAGAGCGACGCCACTCGCCGACCGTGGCCACCGCGCTCAAGCATTTTCGCAGGACCGATGACGTGCTCGAGAACCTTATCGAAGGAGTCGCCGCATGACTGTCATTATCCGCCCGCCGCCTCGCGAGGACGGGGACGGCAGCGTCCAGGTCCGCATGGATGGCTCCGGCCGTATCGGCAATGCCCAGGTCTTCGCCGTGTATGGCAAGGGTGGCATTGGCAAGAGCACAACTAGCTCGAATCTCTCCGTCGCCTTCAGCAAACTTGGCAAGCGGGTGCTGCAGATCGGGTGCGATCCCAAGCACGACAGCACCTTCACGCTGACCAAGCAGCTGATCCCCACGGTGATCGATATCCTCGAGCAGGTGAACTTTCACGCCGAGGAATTGCGGCCTGAGGACTTTGTTGTAGAGGGCTACAACGGGGTGCTCTGCGTCGAGGCCGGTGGCCCGCCAGCCGGGACAGGGTGTGGTGGCTATGTCGTCGGCCAAACTGTCAAATTGCTGAAGGAACATCACCTCCTCGATGAGACGGATGTGGTCGTTTTTGACGTGCTTGGGGATGTCGTCTGCGGCGGCTTCGCAGCCCCACTGCAGCATGCGGGCCGAGCACTGATCGTCGCCGCCAATGATTTCGACAGCATCTTCGCGATGAACCGCATCGTCCAAGCTATCCAGGCAAAGGCGAAGAACTACGATGTGCGCCTGGGCGGGGTGATCGCCAATCGGAGCGCGGATGTCGACCAGATCGAGAAATTCAACGCCCGTGCCGGTTTGAAGACTCTGGCCCACTTCCCCGATCTCGACGTCATCCGGCGTTCCCGCTTAAAAAAATCCACCTTGTTCGAGATGGAGCCGAGCCCCGAGCTCGAAGCGGTGCAGAACGAATACCTGCGTCTTGCCGCGAAGCTCTGGGCAGGCACCGAACCCCAGGACGCGCATGCGCTGAAGGATCGCGAGATCTTTGATTTGCTGGGGTTCGACTGATGCATGCCGCTGCCCACCTCAAGCACCGCGGCGAACGAGCAATAGATTTCGCTTCTAGGGCCGTTGAGGGATGTTTTCGCCTCACCTCGGGGGCGGCCGTTAGCAACATCCGGGCGGCAGTTCGACCTGGGCGCGGCGGGATGCAGGCACTTTCGCTCGCCTGGTCACCGGCCGGCCTGTCCGGCCGGCGCATCCTTGATGCCGGGCGCGGGACTGGAACGATGGCAGTTGCCCCGGCGGCATGCGACGCAGAGGGGCTCGTCGTCGACATATCGTTCCCGCGGAGTGATTGGGCGCGCGTGATCGAGCCTGCTTCACGGCGGCACTCGCGAGCAGCGCTTGCAGCGCATCCCGTGCTTGCCGCCCGTGGAGTAGTCCAAAGCCGGAGCTTTGCGCGCGGATTTTATATTCCTAAAGCAATGGAGATCGGCGGCCCATGAGCCGTATCGCCCGCGCCTGGATGCACGCGCCGAAGGATTGGCTACCCTTTGCCGATGCTGCCTCGCCGACATTGCCGATGCGTCGTCTGTTGCGGCTGTCGCTGTTCCAGGTTGCGGTCGGCATGGTTTCCACGTTGCTGATCGGCACCCTTAATCGGGTGATGATCGTCGAACTGGGGGTACCGACTTGGCTGGTGGCCGGCATGATCTCGCTACCTTTGGTCTTTGCGCCTTTGCGGGCGCTCATCGGCTTTCGCTCGGATCAACACAAATCGGTTCTTGGATGGCGGCGCATACCGTATATCTGGATGGGCGCCATTATGATGTTCTGCGGTTTGAGCATCATGCCCTTCGCCCTCATACTTCTTTCTGGCGATAGCTGGGCGCCGCCGGTTGTCGGACAGATCGCGGCGGCGATTTCGTTCCTGGTCGTCGGTGCCGGTTTGCACACGACCCAAACGGTCGGGCTTGCGCTGGCGACGGATCTGTCGCCGCCCGAACAGCAGCCGCAGGTTGTGGCATTGCTTTCGGTGATGCTGCTCGGTTCGATGCTGATGACAGCAGTGATCTTCGGCGCTTTGCTCGCCAACTTCAGTCAGATCCGTCTCATCCAATGCATTCAAGGCGCAGCATTGCTGAGTGTCAGCCTGACTCTTGTGGCGCTTTGGAAACAGGAAGTGCGCAACCCGGCGATCACGAGTCCCGAGCGAGAGCGTCCAGCTTTCGCAGAGGCTTGGGAGGCACTCCGCCATACCGGTCCTTGGACGAGACGCTTGGCAGCGGTTGGCCTGGGCAGTTTCGGTTTTGCCCTACAGGATGTGTTGCTGGAACCCTATGGCGGCCAGGTCCTTGGCCTTTCTGTCTCTCTGACCACGCTGCTGACAGCACTTTTTGCCAGTGGAGGTGTGCTCGGCTTCATGCGGGCTGCTCGGGTTATTGGCCTCGGCAGGGACCCCCACAGCATTGCTGGGCATGGGGCAATGATCGGCGCGTTGGGCTTTGCTGTCGTGATCCTCGCGGCGCCACTCGCTAGTCCCTGGACCTTCGCCGCGGGGACCTTCGTAATCGGCGTTGGTGCGGGCCTCTTTCAACATGGGACGCTTACCGCCTGCATGCGGGCTGCTCCGCAACCGCAGATTGGCCTGGTGCTTGGGGCCTGGGGTGCTGTGCAGGCCACCTGTGCCGGTGCTGCAATCGCCACCAGCGGCATTTTGCGCGACGTGATCAATCATGTCGCAGAGGCAGGCCTGCTTGGTCCGGCGCTGGCTGATCCGGCGACCGGGTATGGCTTCGTTTATTTGGCGGAGATCGCGCTGCTCTTCGCCACCATCGCCGCGATTGGGCCGCTGGCGCGCGCGACGGATAATTGGCAGCACGCAACCACCCCTCAGGAGCCGGTTTGGTCCGGCCTTCCGATTCATCACAGCGCGGGAGAACGCACATGAGCTTCAGCGAACACTACGATTTCGCGATGATCGCCCTTTACGCCTTCTGGGCGGCTTTCGCCCTGCTTATTGTGTATCTTCGTAACGAAGATCGGCGCGAGGGTTATCCGCTTGTGCATGAGACGTCGCGTGGCCTGAAGGTGGTCTTCCCGAAGGGTGGGACTCCGCCAAAAGCCTTCCTTACCGCGCATGGCGTGCATACCCCTGGCAATCCCGAGCCTGACCTCAATGGCAAGTTGGTTGCCAGCCGCGGTACGCCTGGTTCTCCCTATCTGCCGGCAGGTGATCCGATGCAGGATGGTGTCGGTGCGGCGGCGTACGCGCTTCGCGCTGAGGTACCTGACCTGACCTTTGACGAACAATTGCCGAAGATCGTCCCGCTCCGCGCCGCGCCCGGCTTCGATGTCTCGGCGGAGGATTTCGACCCGCGCGGCTGGCCGATCCTGGCGGCCGATGGCGAGTTCGTTGGCATGATTTCCGACCTCTGGGTCGATCGGTCCGACGTTCTGATCCGCTATGTCGAGGTGGCGATCGCCAGCGAGGCCGGTAGCCGGCAGGTCATAATTCCGATCTCGCTCGTGAACTTCAACGGGGGGAAACGCCGGGCGATGACCAGTTCGGTGACCGCGGCACAATTCCGCGCCGCGCCGGGTCTCGCTCAGCCGACCCAGGTCACGCTGCGCGAGGAGGATCGGATCAGCGGCTACTTCGCAGGTGGCTATCTCCATGCCACCCCAAGGCGTGCGGAGCCGTTCCTGTGATCCTTGCGGAACACGATTACGAGCCGGTTCGTGGGCTCCCCGAGCGGCTGCCGGAGGGTGAGCGCATCTTATGGCAAGGTGCGCCAGAGTGGCGGGTGCTGGCGCGGAGTGCCTTGCACCTACCCATCGTGGCAGCGTATTTTGGCATTCTGATCGCTGCCCGGATCGCGGCGATGGCCATTCGGGGTGAGACGGTATTGGGCATCTTGCTCGACAGTCTCTGGTTCGTACTGCCGTCCCTGGCGGTGTTGGGGATGGGGGCGCTCTTTGCCTGGGGCGTCAGCCGCACAACAATCTACACCATCACGACGCGTCGTGTGGTCATGCGTTTCGGGATCGGCCTCTCCGTTACCGCTAACTTGCCCTTTGCCCGCATCGAGGAGGCTTCGGTCCGTCGTTCGCCGGATGGCAGTGGCGATCTCTCGCTCGGCATGGCCAAGGGTGAGCGAATTTCGTGGTTGTTCTTTTGGCCGCATGTGCGGGGCTGGCGGATGAAGCGTCCGGAGCCTACTCTCCGAGCGTTGGGTGATGCAGAGATGGTGGCCCGCCTGCTGTCTCGTGCGCTGGCTGGCGCGGCTGATATCGCCGCACCGGTGGCGCCTGCCATGGCTGAGCAACGCGCGGCATCCAGCATCAGGCCGGCTGCGGCATAGGGAAAGAGACGATCAGTGGCCGCTCTCCCCACTTCTCGCCCCGCACCGGTTATTCTGATCGCGCTTGCTCTGGCCGCGGTTACCCTCGCGGTTGCATGGCGGCCCGGGGGGCCTGCAGCCAATGGAGATTCGCCATCGTTCTCGCGCGATCTGCGCTTTGAGGATCTGCCCGATGGTGGTGTGCGCGTGCGCGATGCAGCTGATGGCGAGGAGATCACGGTGCTCGCCCCTGGCAGTGAAGCGTTCATTCGCGGCGCCCTGCGGGCGTTGGTGCGGGACCGGCGGCTGGGTGAGCAGGGCGGCGACTATCCCTTCCGCATCTCCAGCTGGCCAGATGGCCGGCTTCGGCTCCAAGATACTGCAACCGGCCGTACCGTTGCGCTCGAAGCCTTTGGTGCTACCAATGCGGGCGCCTTCGCCAGGCTTCTGACGAACACGCCAGGGAGGCCATGAAGATGTTCGGGCGCCGCACGATCGAGGTACCCTGCATGGTCGATATCGAACAGAGTTTCGATAGCCTACACGCGCACGCCATCCCCGAAGGTATTAGCCTTCGCCCAGGGGATCAGGTCATGGTGCATGGGTTGCCAGAGCAGATCGCCCCCGGCACGTCGTTGCGCCTCGCTTGCACCGCGACAGTCTACCGCGCGGGATGGCTGACCCGGCTATGGGCCGAGGCGAGCGCTATCCTTGAACTTGCTGAACTCTATCATTGTGGCTTCGAGCCGAAGGAGGCGACATGAACGCCGTGAGCCCGCCGCCGCGTTCCCTGAACGATTCGACCCGGCTGGCGACAACCGATACGGTGCTGAGCCCGCGTTTTTACACGACGGATTTTGCGGCAATTGATCGAATCAGTGTCGATCACATCAGGCCCCAATGGGACGCGCTGATGGATGAATTTCGCGCTGACCCGAACAAGGGCCACTTCGTCCGGACCGATGCCTTCGATGCTTTCCGTCTCGATGACCTTCCGGCCAGCTTGCAACAAGAACTGGTCGAGTTCCTGGTAAGTTCGGTCACCGCCGAGTTTAGCGGCTGTGTGCTGTACGCGGAGATCCGCAAGCGCGTGCAGAATCAGGATATGAAGGACATGTTCGGCTTCATGAGCCGCGACGAGGCGCGCCATGCCGGGTTCATCAACGACGCCCTCAAGGATATCGGCATCGGTGTCGACCTGGGCTTCCTGACGAAAGCCAAGAAGTACCACTACTTTTCACCCAAGTTCATCTTCTACGCTACCTATCTGAGCGAGAAGATCGGCTATGCACGATATATTACCATTTTTCGCCAGTTCGAGAAGCATCCGGAGCTTCGCTTCCATCCGATATTCAACTGGTTCGAGAAATGGTGTAATGACGAATTCAGACACGGCGAGGCATTTGCTTTGCTGATGCGGGCAAATCCGCAGCTGTTAGAAGGCGTCAATCGCTACTGGGTGAAATTCTTCCAGCTGGCCGTCTACGCGACGATGTATGTACGCGACCATGCCCGCCCCGCTTTCCATAAAGCGATTGGGATGAGTGCGACCGAATACGACCACAAGGTTTTTCAAATCTGCACCGAGATCTGCAAGCAGGTCTTTCCAGTCACGCTCGACACGGATAGCCCGGCGTTCCGGCGTGGGCTGGACCGCCTCTTGGCAGTCACGCAGGGCCTCGCCGTCCTAAAGGGCCGCCGCGGTCCACTCGCTGCTTTGCAACGCACCGGCCTACGCGCCTCGGCCGCGGCGACGTTCGTTCGGCTTTATCTGTTGCGCGGCAAGACCGCGTCTTTGCCCGCCGATGTTCGCATGGCGCCGGCCTGGTAAGCCCGCATGACAGGTGATGGCGTGCCGGCCCTACTGACGGCGCTTTTCCTCTGGTGGTTTGGCACTGGTCTGATCCTTTACCTGGACGGGCTGGAGCGCCGGACCCATGGCCGAACGCTGCTCATTGCCACGCTACTCGGCACTGCCGCGCTATACGTTGTCGAGCGCAGCGCCGGGGAGACCACAGTCGGCAGCGCTTACCATGGCTTCATCGCGGGGCTCATGGTCTGGGCCTGGCAGGAGATCGCCTTCTTGCTTGGCTATGTCACCGGGCCGCGTCCGCATGCCTGCCCGCCGGGTTTAAGCGCTATCGGCCGCACCAGCCATGCCATCGGAGCTATCCTCTGGCATGAACTCGCCTTGCTGGCCGGCGCGGCGATTTTGCTGGCGCTGTGCTGGGGGCAGCCGAACCGGGTGGCGGTGGACACCTACCTGCTTCTCTGGGTTATGCGGAGCAGCACCAAACTTAATCTTTTTCTCGGCGTGAGAAACCTCTACACCGAGTTCCTTCCGAATCATCTGCGCTTCCTCGCCAGTTATTTTCGTCAGCAGCCGATGAACCTGCTGTTTCCGGTATCCGTCAGCTTGGCGACAGTCGCTTCGGTTCTATTCGTGCAGTCTGTCTTCGCCGCAACCAGCAGCCATCAGGGCGCTGCGGCGGTACTGCTCGCAACTCTCTGCATCCTCGGCCTGCTGGAGCACTGGTTTCTCGTGCTGCCGCTGCCGATCGAACAGCTTTGGCGCTGGGGTCTCGCCTCGCACCGTCGCGCGGCGCTCCCCCAGCCTGTAACCCCGGTCCCCGGCGTCCAGGAGGCAACATGAACTACGAACATTACTTCCGGAAGCAGCTCGATAACCTCCGGAAAGAGGGACGCTACCGCGTCTTCGCCGATCTCGAGCGGCAGTCAGGCGCCTTCCCGCGAGCAACCCATCATCATGGCCGCGGCCGGCAGGATGTCACGGTCTGGTGCTCCAACGATTATTTGGGGATGGGACAGCACCCGGACGTGCTGGCGGCGATGCACGAGGCGCTCGACCGCTGCGGCGCGGGCGCCGGCGGCACGCGCAATATCGGTGGCACAAACCACTACCACATCCTGCTGGAACAGGAACTCGCGGACCTGCATGGCACGGAGTCGGCTCTGCTGTTCAACAGCGGCTACATGTCGAATTGGGCGAGTCTCTCCACGCTTGCCGGGCGTATGCCGGGATGCATCATTTTCTCCGACTCGCTGAACCATGCCTCCATGATCGAGGGAATTCGGCACAGTCGCGCCCGCAGCCAGGTTTGGGCGCATAACGATTTGGCGGACCTGCGCCGCAAGTTGGCCGCTGCCGATCCTTCGGTGCCGAAGCTGATTGCGTTCGAAAGCGTCTACTCCATGGATGGCGATATCGCACCCATCGCCGAGATTTGTGATCTTGCCGACGAGTTCGGCGCCATGACCTATTTGGATGAAGTCCACGCCGTCGGTCTCTATGGCTCGCGCGGCGGCGGTATTTCTGAGCGCCTAGGAGTCGCTCATCGGGTGACGGTCATCGAGGGGACCCTGGCGAAAGCCTTCGGTGTCATCGGTGGCTACATTGCCGGCAGCAGCGCCATGTGCGATTACGTGCGGAGTTATGCATCTGGGTTCATCTTTACGACTGCCCTGCCGCCAGCAGTGGCGGCTGGTGCGGCTGCATCCATCCGGCACCTTAAGAATAGCAGCGCGGAGCGGGCGCGCATGCAGGATCGTGTTGCCACGTTGCGGGCCGCGCTAGATGTTGCAGGACTTCCACATATGCCGAACCCGAGCCACATCGTGCCTGTGATGGTGGGCGATCCGGTTCTCTGCAAACAGATCAGTGACCGGTTGCTCGACGAGTATGGCATCTATGTGCAGCCGATTAATTATCCGACAGTCCCACGCGGAACGGAACGCCTTCGTTTTACGCCGTCTCCGCTCCATTCAGACGCCGATATCGGCGATCTGGTGAACGCTCTTTCGGCGATCTGGTCTGATCTGCGCTTGCAGCGCGCTGCATGAATGTAGCGGCGCTTGACCTCCGCCGAAGGAAACCCATTTACGCCGTCCTCTATCCTGTCTTGGAGAGCGAAAAGTGACCGACAAGAAACTGATGCCCGGCCAAAGGCGTGCGCTTTTGCAGATGGCCGGCCTTGCCGCCCTTGCCCCGACGGCAGCGGCCATAACTTCTAAGGCACAGGCGCAAGAAAAAATTCCCCAGGCGACGGTCATGTACCAAGCGACGCCGAAGGATGGCCAACGGTGCGACCAGTGTCAGCATTGGCAGGCACCGAATGGGTGCGCGATCGTCGCCGGCGATATCTCGGCGGCGGGTTGGTGCGGCGTTTGGGTAAAAAAAGAAGGTTGATCTAGGACAGCGCCGAAATAAGCCTGGAAGGGTTATGAGCCGCACTCTTTTCCCTTTTTCGGCAATCGTCGGGCAGGACGAGATGAAACTCGCCCTGCTCATGGTGGCGGTCGATCCGGCCATCGGCGGCGTCCTGGTTTTTGGCGACCGCGGGACTGGCAAGTCCACCGCCGTCCGCGCGCTGGCGGCTTTGCTTCCGCCGATGCGTGCCGTGGTAGGTTGCCGGTACCATTGCGATCCGGCGAGCGTTAGCACGTTCTGCGACGAATGTCGCGAGCGACACGGCGCGGCACCCATGGAGGTGGAAATCCGGCCGGTGCCGGTCGTCGATCTACCGCTATCGGCGACCGAAGATCGTGTTGTCGGCGCACTCGATCTGGAACGCGCCCTGACGACAGGCCAGAAAGTCTTCGAGCCAGGCCTACTGGCGCGGGCCAATCGCGGTTTCCTGTACATCGACGAAGTCAATCTCCTCGAGGACTACCTCGTCGACCTCTTGCTCGACGTCGCTGCCACCGGGGAGAGCGTAGTCGAACGAGAGGGTATTAGCGTCCGTCATCCGGCTCGCTTCGTCCTGGTCGGCAGTGGGAATCCCGAAGAGGGCGAACTTCGTCCCCAATTGCTGGACCGATTTGGCCTTTCGGTCGAAGTGAGGACCCCGGGAGATCTGCCGACTCGGATCGAAGTGGTTCGGCGTCGCGATGCCTTCGAGAGAGATCCGGCGCGCCTGGTGGCTGCTTGGGAGAAACAGGACGTGGAAACGCGCGAGCGATTGCTCGCTGCGCAGGCGTCACTCGGTCAGACAATAGTGCCGGACACTGTATTGGAACAGGCTGCAAAACTCTGTGTCGCGCTCGGTACGGATGGGTTGCGAGGGGAGCTTACTCTGATGCGCGCGGCGCGTGCCTTGGCGGCGCTCGAGGGTGTGCCGGAGGCGACCACGAAGCATCTCCGTCAGGCAGCGCCTTCGGCCTTGCGTCATCGCTTGCGGCGTAATCCGCTTGATGAAAGCGTCGCCGCGGTGCGGGTGGAACGCGCGCTCGCTGAACTCGGTCTCACCTGATGTCCGCCGACCATCGCCCGGAGCTGCTGCGGCATGCGGCGCTGCTCTGCGCGGTGGATCCGGGAGGGCTTGGCGCCGTTCTGACCCGGGCGACGCACGGTGGGGCACGAGATTGGTTGCAATTCCTGCGTGAAGCGCTGCCGGAGGGAACACCCTGGCGCCGTCTGCCGAGCCAGGTACCCGATAGCCGGTTATTAGGCGGCATCGACCTTGGTGCGACCCTAGCGGCCGGCCGACCAATTGCCGAACGCGGTCTGCTTGCCGAGGCAGATGGTGGTATGCTTATCATACCACAGGCAGAAAGATTGGGCGCCGAGACCGCGGCACGTCTTGCTGCGGTGCACGATGCGGCCGAGGTGCTGCTTGAGCGTGACGGTCTCACCCACCGGCTGCCCGCGCGTGTTGGCCTCATCCTGCTCGATGAAAGCGCGACAGACCAGGAAGCACCCCCGACTGCCTTACTTGATCGACTGGCCTTGATCATTGATGTTGACTGCCGCATCGCAGCCGAGGGGATATCGCCTGAGGAAATCGCGGCAGCGAGGGCCTTGCTGCCGCATGTGGAAATTCCCGATGCGGCGATCGCCGCCATCTGCGGGGCGGCAGCTGCGCTTGGGATTGCTTCTCTGCGGGCGCCTCTCTTTGCATTGCGTGCCGCGCGGGCCGCTGCGGCATTGGCTGGCCGCCTGCAGGCTGAAGCGGCGGACCTGGAGCTAGCCGCGGCGCTGGTCCTTGCTCCGCGGGCCACCTGCATGCCCATAGAACAAGAGCCGGCGCCCCAGCCGGAACCGGAACAGGAACCGGAAGCGACAAGCGACGAACAGCCGACCCAGCTGGACAGCGGCCAACTCGCAGACGCTATTCTGGAAGCAGCGCTGGCCAGCCTGCCGGCAAACCTATTGGCCAACCTTGCCGCTGGCAACAACGTTCAGCGCGGCGTTGCCGGCCGCGCGGGGCAGATGACGCGTAGCTTGCGACGCGGCCGCCCTTCCGGAACCCGCGCGGGCCCGCTTTCGCCTGGCGCGAGGCTCAATCTCGTGGCGACGCTACGCGCCGCCGTACCTTGGCAGGCTTTGCGGCGCCACGAGGCTGCCAAAGATACGCCAAAAATTCTGGTCCGCCGAGGCGACTTCCGTATCCAACGCTTCAAGGAGCAGATGGGAACCACGACGATTTTCGTGGTCGATGCGTCGGGCTCCGCTGCACTTGGACGGCTCGCGGAAGCCAAAGGAGCGGTCGAACTGCTGCTTGCAGAATGCTACCTACGTCGGGATCAGGTCGCGGTGATCGCGTTTCGTGGCAGGGTTGCTGAGGTACTTCTGCCACCCACAGGCTCATTGGTGCGCGCGAAACGGGCGCTGGCCGGACTGCCTGGCGGTGGCGGTACCCCTTTGGCGAGCGCCTTGGAGGCCGCCACTGGCCTCGCCTTGGGCGAGCAACGGCGTGGCCGCACCCCGGTCTTGCTGCTGCTGACTGATGGTCGCGCGAATGTTGCCCGGGACGGTCAAGGTGGCCGTCAGCGTGCAGAAGCCGACGCTTTGGTTGCCGGGCAGGCTTTTGCGAAGCTGCAACTACCAGCGATGCTGGTCGATACCTCGCCTCGCCCGCAGCCTGAGGCGCGGCGTATCGCTGAGGCGATGAGAGCCCGATATTTGCCCCTGCCGGCGGCCGATAGCCAGCGCTTGCAGCGCGCGGCCCAAAGCATGATCGAAAGGTAATGCTGACCGCGGCGCCACGCTGGGAGCGTGAGGGACGTGAATGGCCGAATCGCGCGACAAGTTCCTTTGTCCGCGCGGGTGGTCTGCGTTGGCATGTTCAGATCGCGGGGAAGGGACCAGACCTTCTCATGTTGCACGGTACCGCCGGTGCCACCCATTCCTGGGCCGGATTGCTGCCCCTACTGGCCGCCGAGTTCCGGGTTATCGCTCCCGATCTGCCCGGCCATGGTTTCACCGAAGCGCCGGACGCCAACGGGCTCTCACTCAGCGGCATGGCCGAGGCGGTGGGTGATTTGCTGCGCGAGCTAAGTGCGCAGCCGGCTCTCGTTGCCGGCCATTCCGCAGGTGCTGCGATTGCGCTGAAGATGTGCTTGGAAGGGCGTATGGCGCCGCGCCAGATTATATCACTGAACGGTGCCCTGTTGCCGTTTGGTGGGCTGGCCGGGCAGCTATTCGCGCCGTTGGCGCAGCTCCTTGTCCGGTTGCCCGTTGTACCCTGGATACTGTCCCAACAAGCTCAGGATTCACGGGCAGTCGCCAGGGTGTTGCAAAGTACCGGTTCGACTATCCCTCCGGCCATGTTGGGACATTACACGGCGCTGCTACGGACCCGCCAACATGTGGCCGCGGCGCTTGGGATGATGGCCGGCTGGGACCTGCACGCTCTGCAGCGCCGCCTGTCGACGCTTCAGGTGCCGGTCCTGTTGCTGGTCGGCGAGCGCGACGGCTTTGTGCCGCCACGCCAAGCCCGCGAAATTCAACGCTTGTTGCCGCAAGCCCGGTTGCTGGTGCTGCCGCGCCTTGGTCATCTCGCACATGAGGAGCAGCCGGAACGGATCGCTGCTTTGATTGAGGCAGCCTGGGCCGCTGCGGCGAACCGGCCCGCCGGACATGCCGCATGACATTGCCGGCCAGCCACCCACTCCGTCGGGCGCTGAATGAGGAGGTACATGCCCGCCCTGCCGAGGCGCTGATAACGCCCTGCCGCATATCCTACATGGCGTTTCTGGCGGAAGATTCAGAACGGGAGCGCGCCTATGCCGCTGTTCAGAGCCTCTCCAGCCAATGCGCGGTGACGGCTTCGGGTGGCGATATGAACCATTGCGTCGTCGATTTCGGCACGCATCGACTGATCTGGGAACGCCATACGGAATTCTGGCGGATCACGGTCATTGCGCCGATGACGGATGCCGATCCCTTTGAACCGTCGGCTCTCGCTCTTTTGCCACCGGACTGGGTCGCTGGTCTGCCAGGGCAGCTGATTGTCGCAGCCCATGCCGCGATAGTGCAGGACGACGAACGAACCCTCGACTTCGAGGACATCTCCACCCGCTGCTTTGCCGGGCATGTGCTGATGGGCGCTCAGGTCGCCGGCCGTCATGCCTTAGCCTTGACCGATTTTCGGCTTCAGGCCGATGGGTTCTGCCGCTTTTGGATTGCGGACCGCGGCCTTTCGCCACCGCAGGCCGGCCGAACATCACAGCGTCTACTAGAGATAGAGACTTATCGGACACTCGCCCTGCTAGCCCTGCCAGAGGCGCGGCGAGTAGCCCCCGGGCTGCATGTGCTGGAGCAGAAGCTGAGGGGGATCAACACTGCATTGGTAAATGCCGAGGAGGTGGACGAACCCATTCTCCTAGACCGGCTAACCGATTTGGCGGCTGAGGTGGAGGAACTCGACACTTCGACCCGCTATCGGTTCAATGCTGCGAATGCCTACTGGGCGCTGGTACAACGACGCATCGGCGAACTCCGTGAGGAGCGCATCGAAGGACTGCAGACGCTGCAGGAGTTCATCGAACGGCGCGTAGCGCCGGGCTTGGAGACGTGCCGTTCCGTTGCCGCGCGACAGGCCGGGCTGGGTGAACGCGTGGCGCGGGCGACCCAACTGCTTTCTACCCGCGTCGAAATCACCCGAGAGCGGCAGAACACTGAGGTGCTGGCGGCGATGAATCGCCGTGCGGCCTTGCAGTTGCGCTTGCAGGAAACGGTCGAAGGCCTCTCGGTCGCCGCCATGACATACTATTTCGTGGGGCTCATCGGGTATTTGACAAAAGGCGCAAAATCCTTTGGCCTTAGCGTCGATCCCGATAAATGGACCGCGCTTGCCGTACCGGTCGTCGCTGCGCTCGGCGTCCTGGCCCTGCAGCGCGCAAGACGGCGCTTGCAACGGCGGATACGATGAGCCTGCCAGTGATCGTTATTGGCGCCGGGATTGGCGGGCTAGCGGCCGCTGTTGCCCTCGCCGCGCGCGGCGAGCGTGTGGTGGTGCTCGAACGTGCCGCAACGCCAGGTGGCAAGATGCGGCAACTGGCGATCGGCGATGCGCGGATTGATGGCGGACCGACCGTCTTCACCATGCGCTGGGTTTTCGACGAACTGTTCCGGGAAGCTGGGACCCGGTTGGAAAACCATCTGCAACTACAGCGCGTTGATATCCTTGCGCGCCATAGCTGGGTCCAGGGTGGGCAGCTTGATCTCTTCGCCGATGTGGCGCGCTCGGCGGAGGCGATCGCCGCATTTGCTGGTCCGGCTGACGCACGCGGATATCGAGATTTCGTCGCCCGCGCCCAACGCACCTATCAGGCGCTAGAAGCGCCCTTCATCCGCGCGGAGCGTCCGAGCCCCGTCTCCCTGGTTGCGCGGGCGGGTCTCGGCGGCGCAGCCAAGCTGCTGGCGACGCAGCCCTTTGCATCGCTTTGGACGGCGATCGGCGAACATTTCAAAGATCCGCGATTACGCCAGCTATTCGGCAGGTATGCCACCTATGTTGGCTCCTCGCCCTTCATGGCGCCAGCCACCCTGATGCTGATCGCGCATGTGGAGCAGGCTGGCGTGTGGTTGGTGGAAGGCGGCATGCATCGGGTCGCCCAGGCATTGGCCGGGCTTGCAGAAGACCTGGGTGCACGCCTGCGCTACGATGCCGAGGTCACCGAGGTGCTCGTCGAAGGCGGGCGGGTGGCTGGCGTCCGCCTGAAGGATGGCGAGACCTTGAAGGCCCGCGCAGTCATCGTGAATGCCGATGTGTCGGCGCTAGCTGCCGGCCGCCTCGGGCCGTCGGTGGTGCAGGCGGTGTCTGCGGTGCCACGCGCCAAGCGTTCCCTTTCGGCCGTGACCTGGGCGATGCATGTCTCCACCACGGGCTTTCCCCTGGTCCGCCACAATGTTTTCTTCAGCCGCGACTATGCTCGAGAGTTCTCCGAGTTGACCAAACAGATGCGCCTTCCAACCGAGCCGACGGTCTATGTCTGTGCCCAGGACCGTGGCGATGACGATGCAGCGAGGGCGGGTGCGGAGCGGCTGCTCATTCTGGTGAATGCACCAGCACGGGGTGATTTCCGGCCCTTCGAGCCGGCGGCACTCGCGGCGGTCGAAGCCGGCGCCTTTGCTGTGCTTGAGCGCTGTGGCTTACGCGTTGAACGAGATCCGGCCCGCGAGATCCGCACGACCCCGACGGAGTTCGATGCCTTGTTCCCGGCAACCGGTGGGGCGCTTTATGGCCAAGCGGTGCATGGCTGGCAGGCGACCTTTAATCGGCCTGCCTCCCGTACCCGATTGCCTGGGCTTTATGTCGCCGGCGGCAGTGCGCATCCAGGGGCCGGGGTGCCGATGGCGACGCTGTCCGGCCGGTTGGCTGCGGCGGCGGTGCTGGAGGGGCGATGACACCCGGTTGGGCCTTCGACGCGCCGGTCGCCCGCCACGGGTATCGCTGGTGGTACCTTGACGCGCTGAGCGAGGATGGCCAGCACGGCATCACGGTGATCGCCTTCATCGGGACGGTGTTTTCGCCTTGGTATGCCTGGTCGCGCCGCTGGGGGGAGGGCGCCCCGGAGAATCACTGCTGCCTGAATGTCGCCCTCTATGGCCGGCCTAGCCGCTGGGCGATGACGGATCGGCGGCGCAGCGCTTTGGTGCGTAGTACCGAACATCTCCAGATCGGGCCGAGCAGCCTGAGCTGGGACGGCGAGCAGCTTCTGATCGAGATCGAGGAGGTGACTGCGCCGTTGCCCCAACGCGTGCGTGGCCGGGTGCGACTGATCCCAGAGGCTCTCTCCACCCGCGGCTTCCAGCTCGATGCCGATGGGCGGCATCACTGGCAGCCGATCGCGCCCCGTTCGCGAGTCGAGGTCACCTTCGAACAGCCAGGGCTACGCTGGTCGGGGCCGGCCTATTTCGACACCAATACCGGCAGCGCCCCATTGGAGGCAGATTTCCGCGATTGGGATTGGTGCCGAGCGACTCTGCCAGAGGCGACGGCGATCCTCTACAACGCGCAGCGGCGTGATGGTAGCACGCAATCCTTGGCGCTGCGCGTCGGGCGCGATGGCGGTGTTGCAGACATGGAACTGCCGCCGCGCGCGACCTTGCCTCGCGGTTTTTGGGGCGTCGCGCGGCCTACTCGTAGCGAGGATGGGCGGGCGACGCTGCTGCGCGCACTCACCGATGCGCCCTTCTATACCCGTTCGGAAATCCGCACCCAACTTCTTGGCCAGCCGGCGACAGCGATACATGAGAGCTTGGCCCTCGATCGCTTCGCCATGCTGCCCGTGCAGATCATGCTGCCGTTGAAGGTTCCTCGGCCTTGGCGCTGAAGGTGAAGTCCAGCATCGCTACCTCCCCGAAGGGCCGGCGCGAGCGGCGCGCTGCGCTCAGGATTGGCCAGGCGGTCCAGGGCATGGTGAGGAGCGGTAGCGGATCGTCAAGCCGCCAAGTGACGTCCGGTGTCGTCACCAGATGGCGCAGCACCCGTCGATAGCGCGGCCAGTCGCCCATTGCCTCCGACAGCGCGGTCATGACCGACCAGAATTGCTGTAGCCGCGGCTCCGGGCGGAAGCGCAGCGGCCGTGTGGGGTCGAGGATCGCCGGGGCGATATCAGCGGTCTCGAAGAAATGCAGACCGCTGGTCAGGCGCGGATTGCATTCGATGCCCCAGGGCGTACCTCCCTGATCGACGATGAAATCGAAAGCGATGAAGCCGCTCCAGCCCGTGGCCGCGACGAAGCGGGCGACCCAGTCCTCGATGGCGGGATGCGCAACCCGCTCGAAGCCGATGGCAACAGAGCCCGATATCAGGGTGCCGCGATAGGTCGCGGTTCCCTGAATGCGACCCGCATGCGCGAGCGAACAGGTGCTGAACTCGTCGCCCTCGATCATTTGCTGCACGAGTGCCGGCTCCCCCGGGGCAGGCAGGGGCATGCCGCGGGCAAGGCGCAGAAGGCCGCGGCCTGAGCAGCCATGCCGAAGCTTCACCACCACGGCCTGCGCCGCCGCCAGCGCCGCCGCATCAGGCGTACCGAGCGGGTGGCTCTGCGGCACGGGCAGGCCGGCATCGCGGGCGATCTCGACGAAGCCGGCCTTGTCGTGAACCTGCTGGATCAGGGACAGCGGCATGGCAAGAAGACGCGTCTTCGCCGGGAGCAAGCGGGGCAGCGCTGCGACATGCAGGATCTCCTCCGAGACGGGCAGGATGAGCGCTGCATCTTCCTGTGCCGCGACCCGGGCGAGATCATTGAGGTAGCCCGCCTGGTCTTCGGCAGGTGGCGTGACGGCAACAGTCCTTGCCACAGTGCGGGAGGCGCCGGCCAGATGCCGATGATGCGGCTCGGCGATCACGACGCGCCAGCCTGCAGCATGGAAACTACGGGCAAGGTCGAGCGCTTTTGGCAGGCGTCCGAGGGTCAGGAGAACCGTCGGCATTAGGCTGGGTATCGATCAACAACCCGCACCATCACCTGGCGCACGGGCCTAGTCGTCAGCCTCGCCGCCGGCTGGACATCGGCGGGTGAGAGAACGGTGAAATCGAAGCGTCGGAACAGTCGGGCGATCAGCAGAACGGCCTCGACAGTGGCGAAAGCGGCGCCGGCGCAGATCCGGGGGCCGATGCCGAAGGGAATATAGGAGCCAGGCGTCAGCTCTGCCTCCCGTTCGGGCAGGAAGCGGTCCGGGTCGAAGACGCCCGGGTTCCGCCAGTACTTCTCGTGCCGATGCAGCACCCAGGGTGCAACCATGATCAGTGCGCCCTTTCGCACCGGATACTGCCCGATCCGGGTGGCCTCACTCGCAACGCGCGGCAGGAAGGTGATCGGCGGGTAGAGGCGCAGCGTCTCTCGGAAGACGTTGCGCACGAACGGCAGGTGCTTGGTGGCTTCGAAGCTGACCGGTCCCTCGCCAACCACCGAGTCGACCTCCGCCCGCACCCGGGAGACCATGTGCGGCTGCATCGCCAGCAGAAAGAAGACCCAGGTGAGTGCGCTGGCACTGGTCTCGTGGCCTGCCAGGAACAATACGCCAAGCTGGTCTATCAGCTCCTCGCGCGTGAAGGCGCGGCCTGCGCCGTCCCGCGCTTCGACGACCGCGCTGGCGATATCGTCGAAGCGCGCTCCGGCGGCCAGATGCCCGTCCAGCAGATCGCCCAGATGGCCTCGGATGCGTGTGCAGGCATCCAGCACATGTTGCTTCTGTGGCACCCGCGTCCAGGCCTTATCCATGATGAGGCGACGGATCTCCACCTGCGCGACGCTGCGCTCGAACAGCGTGAAGGCATCGAAGACGTCATGCGCCGCACGCGTTGCGAGCCCCGAGGAGAAGACTGTGCGGCAGATAATGTCTGCCGTCAGATGGCTCATCATCAGGTCGAGCGAGAAGGGCGCGCCGTTCTTCGCGCGGTCAGCGAGCATCGCTTCACAATCGGCGCAGCCCGCTTCCATTGCCGGGAAGGCACGATTGACCCGCATCATGCTGAGCGCCGGATCAACCATCGCCCGCTGGCGCCGCCAAGTCGTGCCAGAGCTTACGAAAATACTATCGCCGATCAGCGGCGCCAAGGCGTTCACCATCAGATCGGATTTGGGAAACACGTCCTCTGGGTCAAGCAGCACGTGCCGCACCAGATCCGGACGATTGACGATGACCGTCGAGCGCCGGGAATAGCCGAGCGGCCCGATATCCATCTGATAGGCATAGTTGGGCAGCAGGCCGAGCAGGTTGCCCTCACCCTCGAGCGCAGCGCGAATGAGGGCAACGAGAGCCGGACGCGGCGTTGGTCGCGGCGGGCAATACACGCGGTCGATCTCCGCAAAACAGCAGAGCCGTTACCTTTACAGGCACGACTGTCAAGTCATATTGTCAAGGCTAGGATCGCCCAGGAGGCAGCCGAATGCTGCTGCACGTTTTCGACGCCCTGATTGCCGCCCATATCCTGACCGGCGCATCGGGGGCGATCGCCTTCTGGGTGCCGATCTTGGGCCGCAAGGGCGGCGCCAATCACCGCCGTTGGGGCCGTATCTTCACTGTAGCTATGCTTTGCACCGGCAGCTTTGCGATTTGCATGAGCGTGCTGACCCTGAGCGATCCCTTCGCCACCCATCCGCATCTGGAAGGCCGCTTTGATGCGGTGTTCCTCCGCGCCATTTTCGGCTGGCTGATGCTGCATATGGGCATCCTGACGGTCAATCTTGCCTGGTATGGCTGGCAATGCGTGCGGCATGGCCGGCGACGCGAACTGGGCCGGGAATGGCGCAACCTGGCATTGCAGCCGCTAGTGATCGTCGCCGCCTTGAACTGTGCCGTGCAGGGCTGGTTGGCTGGCCTGCCGTTGCTGCTCGGCCTTGCCATCGTGGGCATTGCGACCGGCGTGACCAATCTGTGGTTTCTCTTCAAGCCGACGGCCGGGCCTCAGGATTGGCTTAAGGAACATGTGAAGGCTTTGGTGGGGGCCGGGATCAGCGTCTACACCGCCTTCATGGCGTTCGGCTCGGTCCGGATACTGCCGGAGCTGGCGCTCAACCCGGTGATGTGGGCCATCCCGCTCGGCTCCGGCATTGCGATTATCCTTTGGCATTGGCGCAAGATCGACCGCCAGATATCGGCGCGCCAGGGTCAGCCCCTGGCGCCGCGGACGAAGGCGGTGGCGTCGGGCACCAAGTGATCGATGATTTTGGCTGAGCTGATCACCCCCGGTAGCCCCGCACCCGGATGGGTGCCGGCGCCGACCAGATAAAGACCAGGCAGTTCCTCGCTCTGGTTGTGCGGGCGGAACCAGGCGCTCTGGAACAGCTGTGGCTCCAGCGCGAATGCGGCGCCCTCGGCGGAGAGCAGCCTGTCCCGGAAATCGATTGGCGTTAGCATGCGCGAGGTGACGATGTGGCGGCCGAGATCGGGCAGCAGCGTCGCCTCCAGCCGGCGCTGCATGGCGGCGCGGAATGGCTCCGCGCGCTCCTCCCAATCGGTGCCGCTGGCTAGGTTCGGCACGGGCGCCAGGGCATAAAAGGCATCGCAGCCGGGCGGGGCCAGGGAGAGGTCGGTCATCGTCGGGCGGTGCAGATAGATGCTGAAATCCTCGGCCAAGTGCTTGCGCGTGAAGATGTCGCGCAGCAACGCCTCATAGCGCGGGCCGAGCACCATGGTGTGGTGATAGACATCCTCGTAACGCCGATCGGTGCCGAAATACCAGACCAGCAGGCTCATCGAATAACGCGCGGCGTTGAGCCGTCGGTCAGTCCAGCGCCGGCGCGGGTGCTGGCCAAGGAGCGTCTTGTAGGTATGGGCCACATCGGCGTTGGAGATCACGATATCGGCCGCCAGCCGCTCGCCAGAAGCCAACTCGACCCCGGCCGCGCGGCCCGCCTCGACTAGGATCCGACCGACCGGGGCGTCGCAGCGCACCTCAT
>CAITYE010000331.1 GCA_903896535.1 uncultured Paracraurococcus sp. | reverse complement strand
TCGGCCGACTGGCCCGCGCGCTGGACGCGGCGCCGCACCGCAAATGGCTGGTGGTTTCCATGAAGAACGACTGGAGCCGCATCTTCGCCTAGAGCGGGATGCGTTGAGGCGGAATCGCCGAAGGCGCTGAATCCCGCGACCAAAAAGAGTTAGAGCAGGGTGCGGGCGCGAATGCGAACGCATCGCGCTCTAAGGGCCCCTGCGCGGCGCCTGCAGGCTGCTTGAACTCAGACGAAGCCGAGTTGCCCGGCAATCCCCGCTTCCGTCGCCAAACCACCCAGCTTCTTCCAGGTGGCGTCTTCGATATCGATGCCGCCAGCGCCCCGCTTCTGTTCGGCCATGTGCTCGATCTCACCGGGATAGAGCACGCCGGTGCTGCCCTTGGCGGGTGGCGTATCCTTCAGATAATGGGCGAAATCGGCGACCTCCTTGCGGAAGGTCAGCAGCGGCCGGAAGGCCTCGACCTTGATGGCGATCAGGAAGCAGCCGTCATTATGCCGCCCGCTCGGCTCCACACCGAAGCCGAGGCCCGTGAGCAGGCCGCAGAAGATCTCTCCCATCGCCGCCAGCGCCGTGCCCTTGTAGCCCTCGCCCGCGCCGCCGAGCGGCAGCAAGGCGCCGCCCTTCAGCTTGGCCGGATCGGTGGTCAGGTCGCCTTCGCTATCGACCACCCAGCCGCGCGGGATCTCCTGGCCCCGGGCCTCGGCCAGCTTGATCTTGCCCATGGCCACGGCGGAGGTGGCGAAGTCCATGCAGAAAGGACCATCGAGGTCGGAGGGCACCGCCATGGCCCAGGGGTTCGTCCCAAGCCGCGCCTCACGCCCACCGAACGGCGCCACGCCTTTCGGCGAACGGCCGCTATCGGCCCAGGCCATGCCGATCATGCCGGCGCGGGCGGCCATGAGCGGATAGCTCGCCAGCCGCCCGACATGGCCCTGGCGGAAGACGGTGCAGGCGGCGATGTTCTGCTTCTCCGCCTTCTCGATGGTCAACTGCATCGCCCGTTCATTGATGACGTAGCCAAAGCCCCAATGGCCATCGACCACGGTGGTGCTCGGGCTTTCCTGGACGATGGTGAAGGGCGCGCCGGGGACGATATGGCCGACACGGACCCGCTCGATGTAGTTCGGCAGCATGATCATGCCGTGGCTGTCATGGCCCGCGAGGTTGGCGTTCACCACATGGCGGGCGACGGTCTGCGCCTCGTTCTCCGGAACCTTGTTGGCGACCAGCAGGGCGGTCGCAATTTCGCGCAGGCGATCGGCTTGAATGACGGGCATGGCGGTTCCTCCTTGGCCGGCAGCCTAAACCGTTCAGCCGCCGCCGCCAGGGGGGGTCAGCGGCGTGGCCGCGCCACCCCGCGCGCCAGGCCCAGGCGCTCCAGCAGCCAGATGCAGGCCCAGGTCTGGTCCAGCTCTCGCCAGCCGCGCCCATGGCGGGCGGAGCGGGGTTCGGCGTGGTGGTTATTGTGCCAGCCCTCACCGGCCGAGAGCAGGGCGACCATCAGATTGTTGCGGCTGTCATCGCCGGTGGCGAAGCGCTGCGTGCCGAAGCGATGCGAGAAGGAGTTGACCGACCAGGTGATGTGCCAAACGGCGACGGTGCGCAGGAACACCCCCCAAACCAGCAAGCTGACGCCAAGCCGCAGGGCTTCGGCCGCGTCGCTGCCGGTCGCCAGGGCGCCGAGTGCACCCAGCAGGAAGAAGACCACCCAGGAGCCGAGCAGGATGCCCGCATAGCGCCAGCCCCGCTCCAGCGCGCGGTAGAACGGGTCGCGCAGAATGTCCTTCGCGTAGCGTTCGAAGATGCCCAGCCGGGCGAGTTCGGTGTTATCGACCAGCATCCAGCCGATATGGCTCCAGAACAGATTGACCCGTGGGCTGTGCGGATCGGGTTGTGCGTCGGAGTGTTCGTGATGCCGCCGGTGCACCGCAACCCAGCGGGCCGGCGTATCCTGGAAGGCGCAAACGCCGAGGACAACCAGCCCATGCTCCAGCCAGCGCGGCACGCTCAGGCCGCGATGCGTTAGCAACCGATGGAAGCAGAGATTGATCCCAAGCGTGCCGAAGACCGTGATGCCGAGAAGTCCCACCACCACCCCGGCCCAGCTGAAGCACCATGGCAGCAAGGCCAGCAGCGCCAGCAGGTGATACAGCCCGACGCCGATGACATAGGGCCAGAGCAGTCGGCGCGGATCAACGCCGGTCGGCAGCGCCAGACGGCCGATCGCCGCTGCGCCGGCCTGTTGCGATTGCGCCACGCCTGTCCCTCTGCCTCCCCTGCAACGGCCCCGTCACGGTAGCCGCCCGACCGGTGCTCGCCATGCCCATGCGTAAGAAACGGGGCAGCGGACCCGGACTTCAGAGCGTTGTTGTGTGAACCGGCGGGCGCGATTCAGCAAGTCTGCCCACGCGCGACGTCATTGCGGCGCAACGACGACCACCGCCTCATTGCGGCGCAGTCCCGGGACCGTCCAGGGCGGGTCATAGAACCAGTCGAACGGCGCGCCTGCCGCCCGCCACGGGCCTGTGGCCAGGGCTGTGAGCAGTGCTGCGCGTTGGCGCGCCGCCACCTCTGCATTGGCGATCCCGGCATAGCGCAGCACGGCGACCGTCTCGCCCGGTACCTCGATGATCCGAACTGTTGGGTCGTTCGGCAGCGGCAAGCTCTCCCGCGTGGCGCTCGCGGGCATGAAAAACTGCACGCGCCAACTGCCTGCGCCGGCCGCGGTGGTCGCGACCGGCGCGGTCATCGCGATTTTCTCGCTCGTCTGGGCGACCGGTGCGGTCATGGCGATGCTTGCGGCGCTGCGGTTGCCGCCGAAAATATACCCCGCGAGGCGACGAAATCCCTCGCTGCGGGCGGCGGTCTCGCTACCGGCAGCGACCGTCGTTTCGGCCGCCAGCCGCGGCCCGTAGCGGCGGATTTCGACCGCGCCGTTGCGGCCGACGCTCTCAAAGCGAGGTTCTTCGGTACCCGAACGCACGCCGATCACCGAACAGGCGGCGAGCAATAGGCCCGAGAGCAGGACGGGCAGGCGCATGCGTGGGGCCTCTTCATCACCCGCGGGATATGGGTTGCCGCGGGCGCTGCAACAGGTCAAAGCCGCGGCATGACCGATGCCGCCGACATCATCGCCCGGATCATGGCCGATCCGCGTTTCCGCACCGCTTGCGAGGTGCTGGCACACGAGCACGACCGCACGGTGGAGGATATCGTCCGGCTGACTGAAATCCCCGCCCCGCCCTTTGGCGAGGGACCGCGCGCCGCCGCTTATCTGACGATGCTGCAAGCCCATGGGCTGAGCGATTGCGAACAGGATGCAGTCGGCAATGTCATGGGCCGGCGTCCTGGCACGGGCAATGGCAGCACCATCGTCGTCGCGGCGCATCTGGATACGGTGTTTCCCGCCGGGACCGATGTCCGGGTACGGCGGGAGGGCACGCGCCTCTTCGCCCCTGGCATCGGCGACGATACCCGGAGCCTCGCTGTCAATCTGGCATTCCTGCGCGCCATGGATGCCGCTGGCATCCGCACCCGGCACGACATCCTGTTGCTCGGCGATGTTGGCGAGGAAGGGCTCGGCGATCTGCGAGGGGTGCGGCACTTCTTCACCGCGGGGCGACATCGCGACCGGGTCGCGGCCTTCTTCACCATCGACAGTCCTGAGGTGGAACGGATCGTCACCACCGGCATCGGCTCGAAGCGCTATCGCGTCATCTTTCGTGGCCCTGGCGGCCACAGCTTCGCTGCCTTCGGCCTGGTGAACCCGGCCTATGCGATGGCGCAGGCCATGCTGGCTCTCGCGGCCCTGCCCGCGGCGGCGGCAAGCCGCACGACCCATTGCGCGAGCGTCCTGGGCGGCGGCACCAGCGTCAACGCCATCCCGCACGAGGTCTGGCTCGAGGTCGATCTTCGCAGCCAGTCGCCTGCTGACCTGGCCGCCCTCGAGAGCGGCTTCCTCGCCGGCGTCGAACAGGCCGTGGCGGCCGAGAATGCCGCCCGCGACACCCGCGAAGGGCCGATCGTCGCCGAGATCCTGACGATCGGCGACCGGCCGGCCGGAGCGACGCCGGCCGGGGCCGCGATTGTCGAACTGGTAACCGCCGCAATTGCCGCACAGGGCTATACGCCGGTTTGCGAAGCCTCCTCGACCGACGCGAATATCCCCATGAGCCTGGGCATTCCAGCGGTCCGCCTCGGCTCGGGCGGCAGTGGCGGTCGTGGCCACTCGCTCGAGGAGTGGATCGACGTCGAGCCGCGGGAGAGTCTGCGCGGGATGACGGCAAGCCTTGCCGCCATCCTCGCCGTCGCAGGATTTATCGAGTAGCGGGCGCGCCGCGCCGCGCTTAGAGCATGCGGCGTTCACATACGTTCACGCAGCCCGCTCTAGCATGTGTTTGATCGCGCGATTCAGCGCCTTCGGCGATGCCGCCTCAACGTATCGCGCTCTAGCCCCGTCGCTCCAGGAAGCGATGGATTTCCGTCGTGTCCACCCGCGGCCCGAGGGCGGCCATGGCCTCGCTCCAGCGTTGCCGGCAGGTGGCGAGGCTCGCGGCATCCACCCCCGTCTCGGCGGCGATCGCCCCGGCCGTCTCCAGGTCCTTGCGCATCAGGCCGAGCGAGAAGCCAAGCTCATAGGTGCCGCCGATCATCGATTTCACCTTGGTCTCGGTGGTGATGTTCCGCCCGGAGGAGGCGTTCAGCACATTGGCCAGGATGCCAAGGTCGAGATCGAGCTTGCGGCCCATGATCAGCGCCTCCGCCACCGCGAGCTGGCCGGCGGCATAGATGAAATTGTTCAGCGCCTTCATCGCATGCGCGCTGCCCACGGCACCGGTGCGGATCAGCGCCTCGCCCATGCCGCGCAGCGCGGGCTCGGCCCTGGCGTAGCTGGCATCCTCGCCGCCGACCATGATCGCCAGGGTGCCGGCTCGCGCTTTGGTGACGCCGCCGGAGACCGGCGCGTCGATATAGGTAGCGCCGCGTGCCGCGACGAGCGGGGCCAGCCGGCGCGTCTCACCCGGTAGCGAGGAGCTCATGTCGATGATCAACTGGCCCGGCCGCAGCGCCGACAGCACCCCGGCCTCACCCTCCATCACCTTGGCCACGATCGGGCTGTCGGGCAGCATCAGGACGATGATGTCGGCCCCGGCGGCCACCGCGGCGGGCGTTGCGGCGAACTGGACACGGCCAGCGGGTGCGCCCTCCGCCAGCGCGGCGCGGGCCGCTTCGCTCGGGTCGCAGGCGAGCAGCGCATGGCCTGCCTGCACGAGATTGCGGGACATGGGCAGGCCCATCATGCCGAGGCCGATAAAACCGATGGGGGCGGACATGGTGTTTCCTCCGGAGTGGTTGGTGGGCAGGCTGGCGAAGGGCCGGCCGGCTGACAAGGAGCAGATTGGCGCGCGCCGGCGGGGGGGATAGTCTATCCGTCATGCAACGCCGCCCCGCCTCGATCCTCGGTGCCGGAATGGGCGCGCGTTTGTGCCGCCGCTGGGCCGCGTGATGGCCGGGCGCGACGCTTCCCAATCGCTACGGTTGCGCGGGCCGGGTGCTTTGCCGCTAGCCCGCCGTGCCCTGCTGGCCTGCGCCGCCTTGCCGGCAACGGCGCGGGCGCAAGCCTGGCCGGCCCGCCCGGTGCGGCTGATCGTGCCTTTCGTGCCGGGCGGACCGGCCGATCTGATCGGCCGCATCCTCGCCGAGGCCTTGGCGAGCGGTTGGGGCCAACCGGTGGTCGTCGAGAATCGCGGTGGCGCTGGCGGCAATCTGGGCGCGGAACTCGTCGCCCGGGCGGCGCCGGACGGCCATACGCTGTTGCTCAATACCTCGGGGCAGGTGCAGGGCGCGGCGATGTACCGCAAGCTGGCTTTCGATCCGGTAGCGGATTTTACCCCCATCGCGATGGTCGCCTATTACGGCCTCGTCGTTGTCGTGCGACCCGGCTTGGCGGCCGCCAGCCTGGCCGATTTCGTCGCGCTGATGCGGGCCCGACCGGGCGAGATCACCGTCGCTTCGGCCGGTGTCGGCACGCCGACACAATTGACCGCCGAGCTGTTCCGCCTGCGGGCCGGCGCCGCGTTCACGCCGGTGCCTTTCAACGGCGCCGCACCAGCCCAGACCGCACTGCTGGCAGGGCAGGTGGATGCGATGTTCCAGAACCCCGTCCTGGCCGTGCCCGCGGTGCGGGACGGCAAGCTGCGCGCCCTGGCCACGACCGGCGCCGCCCGCGCGGAGGCCCTGCCGGACGTGCCGACCGTCGCCGAACAGGGCTATCCGGGCTTTGAGGGCGGCACCTGGTACGCGGTTCTTGGACCAGCGGGCATGCCGGCCGATTTGACCACGCGGATCGAGGCCGATCTTCGCCGCGCCGTCGCGCAGCCGGCGGTGCGGGAGCGGTTCGCGGCACAATCGCTGGAAACCCGCGATATCGGTGCCGCTGCCCTGGGCGGGATCATGCAGGAAGATCTGCGGCGGTGGAGTGAGCTGATCCGCCGCCTCGGCCTGACCCAGGATTGACCGGCCCGGATCTGATCCGGATCAAGGCGGCTGCCGGCAACACCGCCGCATCGCTTTTCTGTTGGAGGGAACCATGAGCATCAAGGACATTCTGCTCCATCTCGATACCGCGACGGCGGTGACGGGGCGGCTCGATCTAACGGCGCAGCTCGCGCAACGCCTCGGTGCGCGGATCACCGGCCTGTTCGTCGCCGATGTGGCCTACCCGTCCTTTGGCGGCGATCTCGGCGGTGGTGCGGCGATAGCCGAGGCGATCGCCAGCATGGTGGCCGATGTCGAGGCCGAGGGCGGCAAGCTAAAGCCGGTCTTCGAGGAGAGGCTGCGGCGGGATGGGATTCCCGGCGAGTGGCGGCAGGTGGAGGGCTTCACCGCCCGTCTTGTTGCGACCTATGGTCTCTACGCTGACCTGGTGGTGGTCGGTCAACCTGCGCCCGACGGCCCCGAGACCTCCGGCGCGGCCCTCGTCGAAGCGGCGCTGTTCGAGACCGGGCGACCGGTGCTGCTGACGCCCTATGCTGGCAAGTTCAAGACGATCGGCACACGGGCGCTGATCGGCTGGAACGCCAGTGCGCAGGCGGCGCGGGCGGTCCATGATGCGATCCCGCTGCTGGCCCAGGCGAGCGCCGTGACGGTGCTGGTGGTCGATGCGCGCGATGACGGCACCCATGGCGAGGAGCCAGGGGCGGATATCGCCCGGCACCTTGCCCGGCATGGGCTGAATGTGAGTGTCCGCAGCGTGGCGAGTGGCGGTCTGGCGGCTGGCGACGTGTTGCTGAACGAGGCGGCGGAGCTGAACGCCGATCTCATCGTCATGGGCGGCTATGGCCATTCGCGGCTGCGCGAGATGGTGCTGGGCGGTACGACGCGCACCTTGTTGCGGCAGATGACCGCGCCGGTGCTCATGTCTCATTAGAGCATGCTGCGTTC
>CAITYE010000330.1 GCA_903896535.1 uncultured Paracraurococcus sp. | reverse complement strand
GATCGGCGTGGGCAAGAGATCAGTGGCGGTCTTGGCGTGATACTTCGGCAGCTCGACCTCGGCGTCGATCTGGGCAATGGCTTCTAAGAGCTTGCGCAGGGGGGTGTTCTTGCGCGCCGTGGCCCAGTTGGCGATCGCCGGGGCGAGGGAGGCGAGCTTGCCGTTGCGGTCGGTCTGCGCCAGCTCGCGGTCCACGCGGGGGATGCCGTGCTTCTTCGCTGCCACCGCGCGGTGGCGCAGCATCAGATGCGGGAAGTCCAGGTTGAACTCGTGCGGCGGCACATAGGGGCACTTGGTCAGGAAGCACATGTCGCAAAGCGTGCAGGCCTCGACGACCGGCTGAAAATCCTTGCTCTCCACCGTGTCCAACTCGCCCGAAGGGGCGGCGTCCACCAGGTCGAACAGGCGGGGAAAACTGTCGCACAGATTGAAGCAGCGGCGGCAGCCGTGGCAGATATCAAAGATGCGACGGGTTTCCGCATCCAGTTTCGCCTCGTCGTAGAATTCCGGGTCCTGCCACGCAATCGGGTGGCGGGTCGGGGCTTCCAGGCTGCCTTCGCGCATCGTTCGTCTCAGTTCTCGTCTGGCCGGATAAAGAACGGCCTGCATCCGATGGACGCAGGCCGTCGGTTAGGGGCGGCCGCCGCTTGCACAAGCGGCCGCGGCAGAGGCTACTTCAACTCGTCGAGGGCGCGCTGGAAGCGGCCAGCGTGGCTGCGCTCGGCCTTGGCCAGCGTCTCAAACCAATCAGCGACCTCGTCGAAGGCTTCCTCGCGCGCGGTGCGCGCCATGCCCGGGTACATATCGGTGTACTCGTGCGTCTCACCGGCGACCGCGGCCTTCAGGTTGTCGGAGGTCTTGCCGATCGCCATCCCGGTCGCGGGATCGCCGCAGGCTTCGAGGAATTCGAGGTGACCGTGCGCATGGCCGGTCTCGCCCTCGGCGGTCGAGCGGAACACTGCGGCGACGTCGTTATAGCCCTCAACATCCGCCTTCTGAGCGAAATAGAGGTAGCGGCGGTTGGCCTGGGACTCGCCGGCGAAGGCGGCCTTCAGGTTGTCCTCGGTCTTGCTGCCCTTCAGCATGGCCATCGATCATTCCTCCTCGGAACTGCTGGAAGCTGCGCGGCGACAGGGCCGATTGCCCGGCCCTCGCCAGCGGCTTGGCTATCGCATGGCCGCATACGATAGTGCTAGTGAATGTTTTTAGAGATTTTCATCGAAGGAATCGATGGTGTCCCTGCCCAGTCCGCAGCAGCTTCGCTACCTCGTCGCGCTGGTCGATCACGGCCATTTCGGTCGGGCCGCGCTGGCCTGCGCGGTCAGCCAGTCCACCCTCTCGGCCGGCATCACCGCGCTGGAACGCCAGCTCGACGCCGCCCTGCTGGAACGCGGCACGGCCAAGCGCCCGGTCTTCACCCCGTTGGGCCAAGAGGTGATCGGCCGCGCCCGGCAAGCCCTGAGCGCGCTGGAGGCGGTGGCGGAGACGGCGGCGGCGGCGCGCGACCCGCTCTCCGGGCCGCTGCGCCTTGGCGTTATCCCGACCATCGGCCCCTTTCTGCTGCCCCGGCTGATGCCGGTGCTGCGCGGCGCCTTCCCGCGCCTGCGGCTCTGGCTGCGGGAGGATCAGACGGCGCGGCTGATCGAGCGGCTGGAGGCCGGGCGGCTCGATCTGCTTTTGCTGGCCTCGCCTTGCGCCTGCGGCGAGGCGGAGTTGCTGCCGCTGGCCGCCGACCCCTTCCTGGCGGTGCTGCCCGAGGGGCACCGGCTGGCCGGGCTGGCCGAGGTGCCGGTGGCGGCGCTGCTCGGGGAGCGGTTGCTGCTGCTGGAGGATGGGCATTGCCTGCGCGAACAGGCGCTCGATGCCTGCGGGCTGCCGCGGGGGACGGTGCCGGGCGCGGATGGCTTCGCCGCCACCTCGCTGCATACGTTGGTGCATATGGTGGCGGGCGGCCTTGGCGTGACGCTGGCGCCGCGCCTGGCCATCGAGGCCGGTGTGCTGGCTGGGGCGGCGGTGGCGGCGCGACCATTGGCGCCCGCCGCCGGGTCGGTACCGCCCGGGCGGAGCCTGGCGCTGGCCTGGCGCGCTCGTAGCCCGCGCGCCGCCGAATTCCGCGCCCTGGCGCCAGCGATTGCGGCAACCCTACAGCTGGATTAACTTTAGTTGCCAGAGGGGGCGCGCCATGCAGTCCATGCCGGAGATGACCGCCGCGGAGACCGCGCTGCGCGACCGGGCGCGCGAGTTGGCGCAGGAAGCCGCCGCCCAGGCCGGCGCGACGGATCGTACCGAGCAATACCCCTGGCCCATGGTTCGCCGGATGACCGAGGCCGGCTTCATGGGCATGACCGTCCCGCGCGAATTGGGCGGGCAGGGGCTGTCCTATTTCGACGCGGTCCTGGTGATCGAGGAAATGGCCAAGGCCTGCGCCGTCTGCGGGCGCATCGCGGTTGAAGCCAATATGGGCGCGATTGGCGCCGTCATGGCCTATGGCACCCCGGCGCAGCAGCGCCTCGCTGCCGATCTGGTGCTGGCCGGGGACAAGCCGGCGATCTGCATTACCGAACCCGGCGCCGGCTCGGCCGCCACCGAGATGACAACGCGGGCCACGCGCCGCGGCGATGCCTGGGTGATCGAGGGCGAGAAGTGCTGGATCACCGGCGGCGGCGTGTCGCGCCTGCATCTGATCTTCGCCCGCGCCTTCGAGGATGGGCGGGAGGTTGGTATCGGCGGCTTCCTGGTGGTGCGCGGGGAGGGGGGCGATCCGCCCGGCCTGATCATCCAGCGCCGCATCCCCTCCATGGGGCTGAAGGGCATGCCGGAGGCGGAGATCCGCTTCGATGGGCTGGTGGTGCCCGATGCCATGGTGCTGCGCCCGCCCGGCGGCTTCGGCCGCAGCTTCGCCCGGCTGATCGATGCCTATAACGGCCAGCGCGTGGGCGCGGCGACGGCCGCCCTTGGCATCGCCGCCGGCAGCTTCGACCACGCCCTGGCGCGGGCCCAGTCGCGCGAGCAATTCGGCCGCCCCATCGCGGAGTTCCAGGGCATCGGCTGGATGCTGGCGGATATGTCCATCGGGCTGGAAGCGGCGCGGGCGCTGATCTGGCAGGCCGCCCGCAGCGCCGGCCCGGCGGGCTTCCCGGACCGGCTGTTGGCCGCGCGGGCCAAGGTGCTGGCCGCCGATACCGCCATCAAGGTAACCAATGACGCGCTGCAGATCTGGGGCGCGGCCGGCTATTCGCGGGAGAACCCGATGGAGCGTGCGGTGCGCGATGCCCGGATGTTCGCCATCGCCGGCGGGACCGCGCAGGTGCTACGAACACAGGTGGCCGAACAACTGCTCGGCCGTAAGCTGCCGCAGCGGCGGGATGGCTTCCTGCCAGCCCCGCGGCTTGCGGCCGAATAACCAGATCTGGCTGGTGGAGCTAAGGTTTTTGCTTGAATATACCGTTAGGATCGCTGTAATTTACGATGATATACGTTTAGTTTAACCGGAACTGAGAGGTCGAAATGAAGAAAATCCTGTTGGCGGCGACGACCGCATTAGGCATTGCAGCCCTGAACGGCGCCCCGGCGCGGGCGGCGAATTATACCTTCGATTTCGGCAAGCCGGGCGTGGTCAGCGGCAGCGCGACCATCACCTACGGCAGCACGACGGATTCGATCTACAACGGTTCCACGCTGCCGGCGGCCTATGAAGTGACGGGCATGACCGGCTTCGTGACCAGCCCCAGCGCGGGCCTGGTGAACGCGCCGATTACCGGGGTGTACCCCATCAACCACGCGACGCCCGACCATACCCCGCAGCCGCCGGCGCCAAATGACTTCAGCCGGATCGATACGCTGACCCTCTCCCAGGGCCAATACGCGCCGACCTACGACAACCTCTTTTGGCTCGACGGCTCGCAGCCCGTTACCTTGAACTACACCAACCATGGCGGGTTCCTCGACATCTTCGGCCTGATGTGGACCATGGCCGGCGGCTACATCGCGAATTTCTGGAGCAACGGCACCACGCAGTCCGGCGGGATCGACTACGGCATCAGCGTCATCAACCTGAACACCAACACCTTCTCCCAATATGTCTCCGGCGGCGTCACGGTGCCGGAGCCCACGGCGATGGCATTGCTCGGTGCCGGGCTGGTCGGGCTTGGCGCCTTCCGGCGGCGCCGCGCCGTTGACAGGGCCGATACCAGCCTTTAGACGCGTCTCTTCAATATCAGATAGGCCGCGCCCCAGGGCTGCGGCCCGCGTGCCGGGACCAGTGTGATGAAGATTCGGAATAGCCTTAAAAGCGCCAAGACGCGCGACAAGAACTGCGTGGTGGTGCGCCGTCGTGGTCGTCTTTATGTGCTGAACAAGAAGAACCCGCGGATGAAGGCCCGCCAGGGCTGATCACCGCCGGGCGCCCCCGCGCCCGACGTTTCGCTCGTCCCCCCGAAGCCCGCCCGGCGTCGCCGCGGCGGGCTTTGCCATTCAGGCGCTATTGCGGGGTCAGCTTTTCCGTCCCGATCCCGCCGCCGGTATTCCAGGTGCCGCGCAGCGTCCCGTCGCGCTCCACCTCATAGACCGCGATGCCCGGCCGCCCGTTCACGGCGAAGGACACCGCCAGCACCCCGCCCTGGATGATGCCCAGGCCCATGACTTGTTCCTGGCCGACCAGCCAGGTGGCGATCCAGGACCCTGCCGGCCCGGTCTGCAACGCGAGGCCGCCGCGATACTCCGTCCCGTCAGGATTGACCCCGAGCACCGCATAGGTGCCTTCCCGGATTTGCGCCATGGCGCCACCCGTCAGGGAGAACCAGAGCAGCGCGGCAAGCAGCAGGGAACGCAGCGACGGCACGCGGGTACCTCCTTATCGCCCCGGGGCGGGCTCGGCGGAGAGTGCCGTCGCGGCCCGGCGCCGTCCAGCGCCGCGCTTGCCCAGCCGCGCCGCCCGGCCCATTTTCAGCAGACGAAGGAGTGCCGCCATGATCAGCCTGCCCGCGCCGAAGCCCGAGATCCTCGCCCAGCGGGATGCGATCGTCGCCGGCCTCGCCGCCCTGCTGCCCGCGGATGCGCTGATCAGCGAGCCGCTGCGCCTGAAGCCCTATGAGACCGACGGGCTCAGCGCCTATCGCCAGCCGCCGATGGCCGTGGTGCTGCCGCGCAGCACAGAGGAGGTGGCCGCCGTGCTGCGCTTCTGCCACGCAGAGGGCATCCGGGTGATCCCGCGTGGGGCCGGCACGTCGCTCTCGGGCGGCGCGCTGCCGCTGGCCGATGCCGTGGTGATCGGGATGATGCGCATGAACCGCATCCTGGAAGTCGATTACGCCGACCGGCTCGCGGTGGTGGAGGCGGGGGTCACCAATCTCGGCATCACCGCCCATGTCGCGGCGCAGGGCTTCTTCTACGCGCCCGATCCCTCCTCGCAGCTCGCCTGCATGATCGGCGGCAATGTCGCGATGAATTCGGGCGGCGCGCATTGCCTGAAATACGGCGTCACCGCGAACAACCTGCTCGGCCTCAAGATCGTCACCATCGCAGGCGAGGTTGTTGAGATCGGCGGCCGGCATTTGGACGCCGCGGGCTATGACTGGCTTGGCCTGCTGACCGGTTCCGAAGGCCAGCTGGCGATCGTCACCGAAGTGACGGTCCGCATCCTGCGCGGGCCGGAAGGCGCGCGCGCCATGCTGGCGGCCTTCCCCTCGACCGAGGCAGCGGGCCAGGCGGTGGATGCGATCATCGCCAGCGGCATCATCCCCGTGGCGCTGGAGTTCATGGACCGCCCCTGCATCCATGCCTGTGAGGCCTTTGCCCATG
>CAITYE010000329.1 GCA_903896535.1 uncultured Paracraurococcus sp. | reverse complement strand
GCTTTATCCTTCCGACCGCCGTACCAGGGTCGGCACCCTGCCCCCGCCATCCCGAAGCCTGGATGCAGCCGGCGACTAGTCCGTCGGACGACCGAGGCGCCGGATACCGCGAATACGCGGCCACTGAAAGGCCCGCCGCACTGGCCACCGGGCGGGTCAGGCAGCCCGGCCCGCCGACCGCGCGGCGGCGATCAGGCTATGTTGCATGTCGAGGAAACTTTCGATCAGCCGGCGGCGGCGGGCGGGGGCGTGGATCGCCTCGGGGTCCTCCAGCCAAGCCTCCCGGATATGCAGCACCAGCGCCATGCTGGGCAGGGAGAAGGTGGCGGGATCGCAGCGCGATGGAAGCAACCCCGCCCGTCGGGCCGAGTTGCCAAGGAAACTGGCAGCCTGAAGATGTCCGGGTCGAAAAATATCCACCTGCCGACGATATCGCACAATATTTTTTGAATAATCGCTCAAAACGTCTTTCATGGAATCAAGCGTAATTAAACCGTATTTTTGAACTAATTCTTCAAACTCAATGTTTTGATTATTTTCTAAGAATTTTCTTCTCTCGGCATGCTGATGAGCCGCGAGGACATAATGCCCGCACGCATGAATGCCCTCCATACCACCGAAGAATCGGTACACCGTCGCCCGCGAGACATCGGCCAAGCGCATGATGTTCGGCAAGGTGAAGTGTTCGAGATGTTCAGTCCGCGCCAATTCAGATGCCGCAAAGATAACCCGCGCGCAGGTCAGCAGCGCCCGCGCCTGGGTCGGCGGCGCCAGCAGGTACGTCTTGCCGATGCCGAGCCTCTCATCGCCAAGTAGCGCGGCGATATCCTCGACAGTCATCGGCCGGTAACGATACGCCGTTAGCGTTGAAACATCGATCACAGCGCGATCCGCCTCAATCAACGGCGGCTGCGGCGCGCGCGCGCCGGCAGACCGGCCCCGTCGCAGGTTTCCTAGTCGATGGTCTTACCAGAACCTCTCCGTCCCCGCGAGAGCGTCCTGAGCCAGCGCGCCTTAATCCACCACGGCGCCCGAGGCCCGGATCACCGGGGCGAAGGCCTTCTCATCGGCCGCGCGGAAAGCGGCCAGTTCCGCCGGCCCCACCGGCCAGGGCGTCGCGCCATTTTCCTGGAACCGCCCGATCAGCCCCGGATCCGCAAGCGCGCGATGCGACAGCGCGGCGATCTGCGCCACCAGCGGGACCGGCAGGCCGGCCGGGGCCATCACCCCGCCCCAGGAGGTGATGGCGAAGCCCGGCAGGAATTCCGCCATCGTCGGCAATTCCGGCGCGATGTCACTGCGCTTGGCCGAGGTCACCGCGAGCCCGCGCAGCCGCCCCGCCCGCACATGCTGGATGGCAGAGGGAAAATTATCGAACATCAGATGCACCCGCCCGGCGATCAGGTCCATCTGCACGCCGGTGCCGCCGCGATAGGGGACATGGGCGATATCCAACCCGGCCATGCTGGCGAACATCGCGCCCGCGATGTGCAGCGAGGTCCCCGGCCCGGCCGAGGCATAGGCGTATTCGCCGGGCTTGGCGCGCAGCAGCGCGATCAGCTCCGGCACACTGCGCACCGGCAGATCCATCGGGACCACCAGCAAATTCGGCAGCTGGTACATGCCGGAGATATAGGAAAAATCCTTGGTCACATCGAAGGGCAGGCTGCGGTAGAGCGTCGGGCTGATGGAGAGCGGCGCCACCGAGGCGAGACCGATGCTGCGCCCGTCCGGCACGGCGCGGGCGATGGCTTCCGTGCCGATATTGCCACCGCTGCCGGAGCGATTCTCGATCGCGAAGGGCTGGCCGGTGATCTCCGACATCCGTTGGCACCAGAGACGGCTGATGATGTCGGTGCCCCCGCCAGGCGGAAAGACGCCGATGAAGCGCACCGGATGACCCGGCCAATCAGCCGCACCCTGGCCCTGGCCTTGCGCGAGAGCCGGCAGGGCAAACATGGCGCCGAGCGCGGCACGACGCGGCAATCGGCTGACCGGCATGGGGGCGTCTCCACTGCGCCCGGTCATCGCCGCCGGGTTCCACGGCGCAGGCTGCCCGAAGCGCCGCGGGGCGTAAACAGCTACCAGCCCGGATCGGTCGGCCGCAGCCCCAGCAGCACCTTGCCCGCGCCTTCGTAGTATTGCGGCAAGGCGGCGCCGTGCTGGACCGCCACGTGGATGTCGCGGAAGGCCTTCTCCAGCGGCAGGTTCTGATAGATTGCGTTGGTGCCGGCGGCGTGGAAGACGCGATCCACCGCGTGCATCGCTTCCTGCATGCCGTGCACGATGGCCAGCCGGGCCTGCGCCAGCGTGGCATCGGCCGGCTCATGGCCCGCCGTCAACTCCGCCCACAGCGCGCCGACCGCGCTCAGCACATAGGCGCGCGCCGCCTGCACCGCGGCCTCGGCAAGGCCCAGCTCGCGCTGCACTGCCGGGCGGTCGCGCAGCAGCGCGGTGTTCAGCGTGGAGGCTTCCGTCCCCGCCAGCCCGACCAGCGCATCGATCGCACCACGGGCGATGCCGAGGGAGTTCGCGACCGTCAGCGTCCATTGCAGGGTGATGAGGCTGCGGGGGTGATAGAGCGGGTCGTGCAGCAGCGCGGTCTGCGCCGAGGGAATTGAAAAACGTGCGGGGACGAAGGCGTCCTCCACTGCGAAATCCTGGCTGCCTGTGCCGCGCATGCCCATGACGTGCCAGCTATCGATCAGCCGCGTTTCGGCCTTGGGGATCCAGACCACGCGCAGAGCCGGCTTGCCGCCGGGCCCGGGCTTCGGCGCGTCGCCCTCCATCTCCAGGCAGGTGCAGTAGAGCCAGCGGGCATTGTCGAAGCTGGAGGCGAAGTTCCAATGGCCGCTGACCCGCCAGCCCCCCGCAACCGGCCAGCAGCGCCCGGCCGCCGGCCCACCCGGCCGGCCAGAGCCGGAGGCGCGGAAATCCGCCGGCGTGCCGGCCAACTCCCGCCCCACCTCGGGCGGGACACGGGCCAGCTGGCTGGCCATGATGGAGGCGATCATCGCGCACCAGCCTACCGTGCCATCGGCGCGGGAGATCGCCTCGATGGCGTGGAAGCCCTCGATGGGGGAGACCTGCGGCCCGCCCACCGTGCGCGGCAGATAGAGCTGGTAAAGCCCGGCGGCGGCGACCTGTTCGGCCAGCCAGGCCGGCGTGCGACGGCCGGCTTCGGTTTCGCCGCGCGCCGCGCGCACCGTCTCGGCCAGGCTTTGCGTGGCCGTGACCACCGGATGCGCAAATACGGCTGCGCTATCGGGCATTCTCTCCTCCCCTGTGCCGCCAGTGCGGGATCGCGCCGACCGTCGAGCTGCGCAGCAGTCTGCGACCAGCGCGGCGTGCTTGTCGAGCCACCCGCCTTGTTGTCCAATACGCTGATGGCACGCAAACCACGGCTCGCCCTGCTGGCCGCAGGGGCGCTCTGGCTGGGCAGAGCAATGCCGGGCATGGCGCAGATCGGCAGCGCGCCGCCATCCATCGCCGGGCAACGCAAGACGGAAATCGCCCATAAGGTGCAGAACCCGCTGGCTGCTGCGTACGCAGGTGAACTTCCTGTTCTGCGACGGCGCGGTTAACAACAGTATAGACTGCCGGACATCACCGCCCGGCTGCACGCCTTGCGGCGACAGGTTCGGCCGAGCCGGCGACAGGAGCCAATATGACCAGGACCGCCGCCGTTATCGCCTGCTGCCTATTCGCGTCAGGCGCAGGGGCCGAACCCTTCAAGCGGGAGCTTAGCCTGCAAGGCCTAACCTTTCAGGTCAGCAGCCCCAATGACAGTTCCGCCAGCCCGCTGCGGATTGCCGTGGATGGCCTGAGGCCGCCCGGAGCGCCGATCGCGCGAGAGATCGACGGCACGGTTGTGGGCGCCGAGGTCGCTGATCTCGATGCCAATGGCTCTCCCGAGGTCTATGTCTTCACCCAATCGGCCGGCAGCGGGTCTTATGGCACTGTGGTGGCCTACGCCGCCAACCGCCAGAAATCCGTGACGGAGATTGCCCTGCCGAAGCTCAGCCGGACGGCCGCGCGCGGCTATCAGGGGCATGATGAGTTCGCGGTTGTCGAACAATATCTGGTGCGCCGTTTCCCGATCTACCGGCCCGGGGATAGCAATGCGAAACCGACCGGCGGGCAGCGGCAGATGCAATATCGCCTGCGCG
>CAITYE010000328.1 GCA_903896535.1 uncultured Paracraurococcus sp. | reverse complement strand
CGCCCGCGCATCCCACCCCAGCCAAGCATCCACACCCCTCTCAGAGCATAAACACCCAACCAAGAATGAACCAGAAAAGACCAAGACCCAACATAGCAACACGCCATGCCAAGCACTCATCATCTTCCAGAACCATATTCATATGTCAAAGAACTCGAAACCCAGCCAAGCCCCAAACAAACCAGGACCCAACCAAGCCCCAAACCCCACCAAGGAGGATTTGAAAAACACCCCAACACCTCAGCGCCGGGGAGAGAGCATCTAGGCCCACAACACAAGCCAGTCAAGCGGTTTTTTTTCACTTTTACCACCAGACCTCGCCACTCAGCGGGAAGCGCGATCCAAGCGCCGCCCGCTGAGCAGATCACGGATATGCGCCCTTACGCCGCATCCTTCAAGGCCACTGCTTCAACGACCAGCCCGTCCGGGCCGGCGGTCACCCGGACGGCCTCCCCGTCATGGATACGCCCCTCCAGCAGCATGTTCGCAAGTTGATCCTGCAAGCTCCGCTGAATAACCCGCTTCAGCGGCCGTGCCCCGTAAGCCGGGTCGTAGCCAGCCTCGGCAAGCCATTCTCGCGCCGCTTCGTCCATCTCGAGGCTGATCTGCCGCTCTACCAGAAGCGTCCGCAGCCGCGCGAGTTGGATATCGACGATCGCCGCCATATCACCTCGGGCCAAGCGTCGGAACAGCACCACCTCATCCAGACGGTTGAGGAATTCCGGCCGGAATCGATCCCGCACCGCCCGCATGACCGCTGGCCTTGCCGCCTCGATATCAGAGGTCTCCGGCAATTCAGCGATCGCCTGGCTGCCCAGGTTGCTGGTCAGGACGATGATGGTATTGCGGAAGTCTACAGTCCGCCCCTGGCCATCGGTCAGCCTGCCATCGTCCAGCACCTGCAGCAGGATGTTGAACACATCCTCGTGCGCCTTCTCGACTTCATCGAACAGGATGACCTGATACGGTCGGCGCCGGATCGCCTCGGTCAGCACCCCCCCTTCGTCGTAGCCAACATAACCTGGTGGTGCCCCAATCAAGCGACTAACCGCGTGCTTCTCCATGAACTCAGACATGTCGATCCGTGTCATGGCCCGTTCGTCGTCAAACAGGAAACCCGCGAGAGCCTTCACGAGCTCGGTCTTTCCGACGCCAGTCGGGCCGAGAAAGAGGAAGCTGCCGATCGGCCGGTTCGGGTCCTGCAACCCCGCACGAGCCCGCCGGACCGCCTTGCTCACCGCCTCCAGTGCCTCTTCCTGGCCAACCACGCGGCGACGCAGCTGGTCTTCCATCTTCAGCAGCTTGGCCCGCTCGCCCTCCAGCATCTTCTCAACCGGAATGCCGGTCCAGCGGCTGACGACAGCGGCGATCCCCTCCTCAGTCACTGCCTCATTGACCAGCCGGGCGTCGCTCTCACCCGTGGTCGAGATTTGTTTCTCGAGATCCGGGATCAGGCCGTATTTGATCTCGCCGGCGCGCGCGAAATCGCCCTTGCGCTCAGCCAATTCGAGCTCGGTGCGAGCCTTGTCCAGCTCCTCCTTCGCCTTCTGGACGGCCACCACCTGGCCCTTTTCGGCCTCCCACCGCTGGGTCATCTCGCCCGACTGCTCTTCGAGTTCAGCCAGCTCCTTCTCCAGCTTAGCAAGCCGATCGCGCGACGCCGCATCATCCTCCTTCTTCAACGCCTCTCGTTCGATCTTGAGACGCATGAGGTCACGATCGATTTCGTCCAGCTCCTCGGGCTTGCTGTCGATCTGCATGCGCAGCCGGGACGAAGCTTCATCGACCAGGTCGATCGCCTTGTCCGGCAGGAAGCGGTCGGTGATGTAGCGGTTGGACAAGGTCGCGGCCGCGACCAGCGCGCTGTCGGTGATGCGGACGCCGTGATGGGTCTCGTACTTGTCCTTGATACCGCGCAGGATGCTGATCGTATCCTCGATGCTCGGCTCACCGACAAAGACCGGCTGAAAGCGGCGTGCCAGCGCGGCGTCCTTCTCGACATGCTTACGATACTCATCGAGCGTGGTTGCCCCGATGCAGTGCAACTCGCCGCGGGCCAGGGCCGGCTTCAGCAGGTTCGACGCATCCATTGCGCCATCCGCCTTGCCGGCGCCGACCAGCGTGTGCATTTCGTCAATGAACAGCACGATGCTGCCCGCCGCCTGCTCGACTTCGGTGAGCACGCCCTTCAGGCGCTCCTCGAATTCGCCACGATACTTGGCGCCGGCGACCATGGCGCCGAGATCAAGCGAGAGAACCCGCTTATCCTTCAGCGCCTCCGGTACGTCGCCCTTGAT
>CAITYE010000327.1 GCA_903896535.1 uncultured Paracraurococcus sp. | reverse complement strand
GATTCCCTCGACATACTTCGCCAACCGTGATTCGCTGCTCCGCGATTTCGATTCGAGACCCACAACCCGCCTCCACGAGTGAGAATCTCAACGCTGACAAATCCGCGCCGAATCGGACAAGTATTTTATGACACAGTAAGACTAATGAGGCGGATGGCCGCCGCCGCGTCAGCCGCCGCCGTGGCCCACTCCTCTGGAAGTGCTGACGCATGCCCCTCGATCCGCCCGTCCGACAAGGCGGTCCAGGCAGCCCGGATGGGGTCGAAGTTAAGCGCCACCCTCCGTAGCTTGTCACGGAAGATGTGCGCCCCTGGGTTTACAAGGCCCTGCAGCCCGCCGAGTTGCCAGGGAGGCTTCCAGCCGAGCAGCAGCCGATGCGCGAAGGCGACTTCGTGATCGATGATCCGCAGATGCTCGCCCAGCACCAGGCAGTTGGCGTTGCCCTGCCGGCAGATGTGCCGGCGGCGAGGTGCGGATTGCGATGTTTGGGATTGCGGTGAGCGGGCTCGGTCGGGGCAACGCTGCCCCGTGGTTCAGATGACCCGGCGCGGCAGGCGCCCCAGGACGAGCCGCAGGATGGCCTGATCGGGACAGGCGCTGGGCAGATGCTGCATCACCCGGGTTTTCCATTCGACGACGCGGGTGGCGAGCTTCAGCAGGCGCAGCCAGAGCGTGTCGAACTGAGCGACGCGCCAAGACGACCGCGCCCGCATAAGCCGCCGCAGCGACCACAGGAGCCAGTAGGCGCCGGTATGCAGCATCAGGCGCAGCTGGTTGGCGCTGCCGCGGCTGCACGAGGTCCGGTCGGCGGCGAGGTGGGTTTTCCAGGATTTGATATGGTTCTCGGCCCGACCGAGGCGGCAGTAGAGATCCTCGTACAGCGTTCGCGCCGTGCTGCCGGTGATGCTGGTGACGACGAACCGAGTATCGGTACCCTGTGGGCTGGCCTCGACGCGTGCGATGATGCGCTCGGCTCGGCTCCAGCTGGCAGCGCCGTCGTGGAACGCTTTGTAGCGCGGCAGCTTGTCCGGGCCGGTGGTGGCGGCCTGCTAGGCCGCAGTGCTGCGCTCCAGAGCCTCGACATGGCGGCGCAGCGTCGTGGTCGAGGCCACGCCGAGAATGAAATCCACACGGTCGGCGCGGCAGAAATCCAGCACCTCGGGCGCGCAGTAGTGGCTGTCGGCACGGAGCAGGATCTCGACCCGCGGCCAGTAGCCGCGGATCTCGCGCACCAAGCGGCGGAGGAAGCCACGCACCTCCTGCCCGGTAGACCGGCGCGCCGGACGCAGCAGGGCGGCCACCGGACGGCCCTCGCCGTCGAACACGACGATCGTCTGGAAGCCATACTCGTCGTAGTAGGCGTTGAACAGCCGCAGCTGCTAGCCGCCGTGCACGGCGTCGAAGGTGTCGTCGATATCGAGCGTGATGCGACGCGGCACCTGGCGGAAGCTGGCGCATTAGAGTGCGACCATGGCCTGGCCCATGCGCAGCAAGTCGCGTGGCCGCGGCAGGTTCTCGAGGCGCGAGATGGTTGGCTGTGAACACAGCGCGGCACCTTGCGACAGTTGACCCAGCGCCATCTTGAGGGCCGGGTCGCGCCGCAGGCTGCTGGCGTCATTGCCATCCTCGTAGCCGGCAGCGATCATCAGCATGCGGAAGCGCATGATGTCGGCGATGCTGTGGGTAACGCGGTCCGGATCGCGCGGGTCCACCACGCAGGCGGCCAGGCGGTCGGCAATGCCAAGGTGACTTTCGATCTCGCGCAGCGCCAACACGCCGCCATCCGAGGAGAGTTGGCCGCCGTCGAAACGGGCGATGAGGGGCTTGCCGCAGACCGGTGACAGGCCGGGCAGTGGCGCGGTAACTTCAGGCTTGGCGGGCATGCGCTCCGACATCGGCTAAGTTCAGGTCTCGCAGCCGAATCCTATGACCGATAAATGGCTTGCGCCATGCCCGCCAACCCTGGTGCATAATGCGGGCTAGCGCCCTGCCTCACCAATCGGACCCCTGACAAGGCCACTGCGTGCGGCGTCCTGCCTTGTTCAGAGCGGGCCACTCGGCATACTCCCGCGGTATGGTTTTGCCCACAACATCCGCCAAGGCGGCTCGCCCTGGTGTCGCGATCATCGATGATGACCGCGAATATGCGAATAATCTGGCCGAATATCTCGGCGCGCGTCGGTTTCCTGCGCAGGTCTTCAACTGCGCCGAAGCCTTCCTCGCCGCGGTGCCGGCCCCGTTCGCCTATCACATTGTCGATCTCGGGCTGCCCGGCCTCGATGGCCTGGATCTGCTCGCCGTGCTGCGAGCCCGTGGGTCTCGCGCCATCATCGTGATCACCGGTCGGCTGGGGCCGGATGCCTTCAACAACGCCCTGGCCGCCGGTGCGGATCTCTATCTGGCCAAGCCCATCCGCTTCGATCAGGTCATCTTCTCCATCCGCGCCCTGCAACGCCGCTTCGCCCCGGAAGCTGGCGAAGTGGAGACCCATTGGCGGCTTTTGCCACAGGCCACTGCGCTGCACCCGCCCAACGGTGGCGCCCCCATCCCGCTGACGCCACATGAGCTTTCCCTGCTGACCGCGCTGGCCTTGGCCGAAGGCGCGACGCTCAGCCGGCGGGCGCTGACGCAGCATCTGGGGATCGAGCCGGGGCCTGATTTCGGCAATCTCAGTGCGCTGATCTATCGGCTCCGCCGGAAAATCGAGGCTGCGACGCCCAATCCCCCACCCATCCGCACCGTCCACGGCGTTGGCTATGCGATGGGCGATGCCATCGCGCTGCACCGACCGCGCCTTGGCCCAGACGCGCCCGATCCGGGGCCTTGAGCCCCGTGTCAGGCTTCGGGGCCCGGGACGCCATCCTGCTGGCCGAGGTCGCGAGCTATCTGGCCTCCGCCCTCGCGGTCGGGACCATTCTGATCCGCGCCCGCCCCGGACCAAGCGGGCTCTGGACCTTGGCCAATCTGGCCGCTGCCCTGGCCGTGCTGTTGATTGTCCTGCGCCCCTCCCTGCCGGCCTGGCTGGGGCATCCGATGCTAAACAATACCTTTGGCCTGGGCGGCATCACGCTGTTTGCCCTGGCTTTGCGGCGGCGACGCCAGCCGCAGGCGGGGCTGCGCGTGCTGGCGCCCCCCTTGCTGTCGCTCCTTGCCGTCCTGGCGGCCATTCGCATCGCGGAGGTGGATCGCGCGGTCTGGGTGGCCTGCCTGTCCCTTGCCTACGTCGCCGCCATGGTTTGGGTGGCGACCGAGGCGAGCCGCCTGACGGCGCAGCCCCCACGGCCCATCGGCGCCTGGCAGGTTGCCGGCAGCTTCGGCTTGCTGGCGATGTTTTTCTTCGCTCGTGCGATGGGTCTTTTGCTGGCACATCCGCAGAGCGGGCTCGGGGCCCTGCTGGTCGGGCCGGAAATCGCCTCGATCGCCCGTCTGACCTTGCTGATCGTGGCCAATGCCGGCTTCGTGAGCTTGATCCTGGTGGATATCCAGCGTGAGGAGGCCGCCGCCCTGATGGCTGCCGCCCGCGCCGCGGAACGCGAACGGGCGGCCCAGCGTGACAATGCGGTCTTGCGCGCCTTGCTGGAGGAGCGGGCCGGCTTCATCGACGTGCTGTCGCACGAAGTCCGCCAGCCGCTGAACGATGCGGTCAGCGGCATCGAGATGCTGGCCGAGGCGGTGCGCGCCGAACCCGTCGATCCGCCCGGTCTCATCGCCCGGGCGCAGCGCGCGCTCGACGTGCTCGACCGCATCGCCGGCGCGCTCAACAACACCCTGGCTGCCGCGACGGCGCTCGACCGCCAGGCGAAGGCGCATCGCCGCCCCACCCGGCTGGCCTGGCTGCTGGAGACGGTGCGCCTCGGCCTGCCCGATGCCGAGCGGGCCCGCGTGGTCATCGTGCTGGAGACGACGACGGCCGAAGCGCTGCTCGATCCGCATTTGATGGAACTGGCCCTGCGGAACCTGCTGCGGAACGCGCTGCAGCACGGCGATCCGGACGCGCCGATCCTGCTGAGCCTGGATCAGCCGGAGCCTGGGACGCTGTGCTTCGCGGTGGAGAATCAGCCGGGCCAGGCGGTCGCAGCTGATGCAGAGCTGATCTTCACCCGCCAGCCGCGCCGACGGGGCGGGGCGGGCAATAGCCTCGGGCTGTGGATCGTGGGCCGGGTTGCCGCGCTGCATGGCGGCCGGGCGCGCGGGCGGGTGGGCTCGGTGACGCGGGTTCTGCTGGAAGTGCCGTTGCGTGCGGTCAATGGAGATTAGAAATCTAGTGTAAATCGACTCCGAAAAATCAGAATTCAGTCAGAATATCCCAAAATAACGCCGAATTCTGACTGTGTTCTGATAAGCAGCGTAAAATTTCTCGCGATCGCTTGTCGTGTATTTGAATTCCATCCATCTAGGGTTTCGATAGAAGCAGTATCCTGGCGTTCCGGTGGTTCTGTCTTCCGGGCAGGAATGGCGCGCGATGAGGATTTTGGCAAAAAGCCGGCGTTTGGCGACGGGTCTTGCGGCCCTGGCGATTGGTATTGCGCCCCCGGCCGCGGCGCAGACCGTCACGCCGAGCAGCGGGGTCTGGTCCACGACCAGCAGCGGGGCGACGGTCACTGCCTCCACAGTGGCTAAAGACAACACGGCGCCCTTCACCCTGACCATAGCCCAACCGACCGGCAGCGGGGCCTATCCCGTCACCGTGTACGCATCGCTGATGGGCGTTTATCCAAATTGGGCGACGAATACCTACTCCTATGGAGGGCCCGTCTATCAGCTCACCGGCACTGGCACCCAGGGTTCCGTCAGCAATGCCCAGGAGGGCTACATCGTCGGGCCGAATTTCAACGCCACCATTGGCTCGGCCAGCACTGTATATAGCATCTGGAACACCGGCGCCTCCGCAACACCGGCCACCGCCAACTCCCTGGGCGGCACCCCTGCCCTTCTCGCGGTCAGCTCGACCGGCGCCCCTGGCGCGGTTTCCTACGGCACGAAGCATCCCGGGGGGGGGATCCTACAATGCCGGCGCCGGTGGCAGCATCACGATCTCTCAGCTGTCCACGCTGCTGCTCAGCGTAACCGGCTTCTCGAATCCAAACGGGATCACCCTCTCCCCTTTGGCGCCTATCGGAAGCGCCGTCATGGCCAGCAGCCAGGGCGGTGTCGGCTCCGACCCCTATGACGGCAATGGGCCGGGGGCCGGCGGCGGCGGCGGCGCCATTTCGATCACCAATAGCGGCACCATAGCGATCGCCAATACCATCAGCAGCGGTACGGTGAATGCCATCACCGCGGTGTCCGTCGGCAACTTAGCTGGCGTAGACTGCTGTTTTAAGGTCGCCGGCACAAAATACCAATCGGCCTACTGGGGCACGGCTGGCAGCGGTGGCGCGGTCAGCATCACGCATTCAGGCGCCATCAGCGATACCACCAGCCTGACGAACGGCTTCAGCAATACCGGGAACCTCATCGGAATAGTCGCTGCTTCTTTGGGTGGTGGGATCTTCGTGCCATCGCAGGTGGACGCAATTGTTAGCAGTAACAATAACTACCCGCCCAATGTCGGCAGTGGTGGTGCGGTTTCGGTGACGGTGGCCAGCGGCGGGTCGATCTCGCTCACCTCCGGCAGTGCCGTCGGCATATTGGCCGGCAGCTTTGCGGGGGCCTATCCGTATCCCTTTATCTTCGGTTCCGCAGCCACAGGTGGGACGGTGACGGTCGTCAACAACGGCTCCATCGCCACCGGCAATGCGAACAGCCTCTTCGCCGCAGGGATCATCGCGGTGAGTTCGGGCAGCAGCAACATCATCGATCCCTTCGGCACCCATACCGTCAGCACCGGCAGCTTCGGCTTCGGCAGCGCAGTCAGCGTGACGAATACCGGCCGCATCACCAGCAATGGCAGCTTCGGCATCGGCGTGGCCGGGCTCAGCCTTGGCACCGCCGGCATCGCTACCAATGCCGGAGGCGGTGCCAATGTGCTTGGCAGCAGCAACCCGAACTGCAACGGATGCACCGGCGCGTTCGTGGCCAACTCGGTCACGCTGAACAATACCGGCACCATCACCACGCTCGGCGCTTCGGCCTTCGGCATGGTGGCCATCAACACGCCGGCGGGGGGCTTGCTCCGCTCCGACATCAACTCCGTCTTCAGCGCCAGCAATACAGCCAAAAGCCTCATCGCCGTGGCCAGCGGTCACAGTGTCGGTAACAATTCCTCCCCCGAAGCTGCCAATGGCGGCACCGTCTCCGTCACCAATAGCGGGACGGTCACCACCGGCAGCAGCGCCGGCGGCGGCAATATGTCCATCGGCATCCTGGCGCAGAGCATCGGCGGCGGCGGTGGCAGCTCAGGCGGCCTGGGTGCGGCGGCCTTTGTCGGCGATGCCGGCGGCAGCGGCGGTGCGGGCGGCGCTGTCTCAGTCACCAATTCCGGGACCCTCACCACCTATAATGACGGCGCCACCGGTATCCTGGCGCAAAGCATCGGCGGCGGCGGAGGCAATGGCGGCAATGCCGCCGGAGTCTTCGTGGCGGTGGGGGGGCAGGGCGGCCTTGGCGGTTCCGGCGGCACCATCACTCTCAACCTCGGCAGCAGCGGCAGCATCGCCACCGCCGGCGATTTCGCCGCGGGTGTCATGGCCCACAGCATCGGCGGCGGTGGCGGCAATGGCGGCTATGCGAAATCCGCCGGCCTCTTCGTCTCCAACGCCATCGGCGGCGCCGGCGGCTCGGGTGGGGCGGGCGGCACTGTCATTTTCACCAATGGCGGCCAGTCCATCATCACCGCGGGCAATGGCGCGCATGGCGTGCTGCTGCAGAGCATCGGCGGCGGCGGCGGCAATGGCGGCGGCGCGCTCGCCTACTCTGCCGGCGTGATCTTCGCCGAAAGCCTCGCAGTCGGCGGCAATGGCGGCTCCGGTGGGGCTGGCGGCGCGGTCTACGCCACGAATGGCGGCGCCATCACCACGGCCAGCCCCGACGCCATGGGCCTTGTCGCGCAGAGCATCGGCGGCGGCGGCGGCAATGCCGGCGGCGCCCTGACCAAGTCCTTTGCCGCTGCCGGCGATCCAGAAATCCCCACGTTACAGTTCTCCACCGCCGTCGGCGGCACCGGTGGCTCCGGTGGGGCGGGCGGCGCTGTGACCATCACCAATACCGGGCTCCTCACCACCACCGGGACCTCCGCCACCGGCCTCCTCGCGCAGAGCATCGGCGGCGGCGGCGGCAATGGCGGGGATTCCACCGCGGCCGCCACTATCGCCTCGGGCAAGGCCGGCGGCTTGCAACTCACCACAGGCATCGGCGGGTCCGGTGGCACCGCGAGCAGCGGCGGGATGGTCAGCGTCACCAATGGCGCCGCCGGCAATACTGCCGCATGGATCGCCACCTCCGGCAATAACGGCACCGGCATCCTGGCGCAGAGCATCGGCGGCGGCGGCGGCAATGGCGGCGGCGGGAACGCCAGCAGCGTCGCGCCGAACCTGGCCGCAGCGGGCGTGACGGCGGGCTTTACCCTGGGGATCTCCACAGCCGTGGGGGGCCATGGCGGCGGCGGCGGCGACGGTAGTTTGGTGGAGGTTACCAACTACGGAGGCGTCATCACCGCGGGCTCCGCCGGCCAGGGCATCCTGGCGCAGAGCATAGGCGGCGGCGG
>CAITYE010000326.1 GCA_903896535.1 uncultured Paracraurococcus sp. | reverse complement strand
GTTCGAGCCGGAGGCCGAGAGCAGCGGCGACTTGGTGACCTTCAGCGCCTCGGCCGCCAGTTCGTGCTGGGTGATCTTCGCCATGACGGCCTGCTTCGCGCGCTCGAAATACTCTCGGTTCGTGGCGACGAACTCCCGCGATTCACGCAGCTTGCGCAGGTGACCGTTGATCTCGGGCACCACGTAGCGCGCCACCATGTCCCAGGAGCGGAAGGTGTTCTCCGGGTTCGCCCAGTCATGGACGAATCCCACCAGCGTGCCGAAGCCACCCGACAGGTTGAGCACCTGCTTGATCTTGGCCACCAGGTCATCGGGCGTGCCGATGGTGGCGACCGCGCCTGGCCCGAAGGCGGTCTTCTCAACCGCTTCGTCAGGGTCAGCAAAGGGCTTGAAGCCAGGCCGCTGCAGCGTACCGACCAGGTATTCGTTGTGGTGGCGCAGCAGCCCGTCGCGGGCCTCTGCCCGCGCCTTCTCCCGCGTCTCGGCGATATGCCAGCTCAGCAGCACGCGCCAGTTCTTCCTATCGACCGTGGTTCCGGCTTTCTGCGCTGCGTCCTCGGCGAAGCTCCATTGCGTCGGCAGCGCGTTCAGCCCCTCGGTCGAAAGCGAGCCGATCGAGATGATCCCGATGCCATGCTTGCCCGCCAGCGTCATGCCGGAGGGGCTGATCTGCGACGCGACGGCGAAGGGCATCTCCTCCTGCAGGGGCAGCAATTGCAGGGCGGCATCGTTCAGCTCGAACCAGTCGGATTTGTAGGTGATCCGCTCACCGCGCATCAGCCGGCGGATGATGCCGAGCGCTTCGTCCTGCCGGTCGCGCAGGAGCATGGGATCGATCCCAAGCGTGTGCGCATCCGAAGCGAGCGCCCCGGGGCCGGAGCCGAAGATCGCCCGGCCGCCGGTCATGTAATCCAGCTGCACCAGCCGTTGCGCCACGTTGAAGGGGTGGTGATAGGGCAGCGAGATGACGCCGGTGCCGAGACGGATGCGCTTGCTCCGCTCCCCGGCGGCGGCCAGGAACATCTCGGGCGAGGCGATCATCTCCCAGCCGCTCGAGTGATGTTCGCCGCACCAGAACTCATCGTAGCCGAGCGAGTCGAGATGCTCGACCAGCCCTAGGTCGCGGCGGAACTGCAGCATCGGATGCTCGCCGACCGGGTGATGTGGGGCGAGGAAGGCACCGAAACCGAGACGGGACATAGTGGCTTTCCTTCCCACCGATGGCGGCGCTTCGGCGCCCCCCTGGGCGCGGCGCCTTGCCTTTGCGGCGCGAACGATAGACGCCGCTTGTCGCATCCCACAAGCTGGCGCGGCTTGACCGGGGGCCTAGCCCAGCCTTCCATCGGACCAAGCAAGAGAGGGGGAAGCGTCCATGCCCAGTTCCGACTGGCTCGGCCTCGCCGATAAGCTCGCCATCGTCACCGGTGCCGCCGGCGGCATCGGCCGCGCCATCGCCCTGGGCTTTGCCGAGGCTGGCTGCCGCCTCGCCCTGCTTGACCGCGACCGGGAAGGGCTGGCCGCCATCGCGGACCAGGTGCAGGCCACCGGGGCGCGTGTTGTCGCGATCCCTTGCGACATGTCGGATCAGGCGGCCATCATCGCCGCCGCTGAAAAATCCGCCGCTGCCCTCGGCCCGGCCGATATCCTCGTCAACAATGCGGGCATCCTGCGCGCGGGGCCGCTGGCCGACCTCTCGCTGGCCGACTGGAATACCCTGCTGTCGATCAACCTGACCGGCTATCTTTTGGCCGCCCAGGCCGTTCGGCCGCAAATGGTCGGGCGGGGCGGGGCGCTGGTGCACATCGCCTCGATCGCCGCGCGCAATCCGCAGCCGCGCAGCGGCGCCTACAGCCCGTCCAAGGCCGGCGTCGCCATGCTCTCGCGCCAACTCGCGCTGGAATGGGGGACGGAT
>CAITYE010000325.1 GCA_903896535.1 uncultured Paracraurococcus sp. | reverse complement strand
TTCACATGCGTTCACGCAGCCCGCTCTAGCATTTTTTGGATCGCGCGATTCAGCGCCTTCGGCGATTCCGCCTCAACGCATCGCGCTCTAGAGCATGCTGCGTTCACATGCGTTCACGCAGCCCGCTCTAGCATTTTTTGGATCGCGCGATTCAGCGCCTTCGGCGATTCCGCCTCAACGCATCGCGCTCTAGGCGTCTTCCCCTGAGAAGACGATGCAGGCCGGGCTGCGCCACGGGATGCTGGCGCCGGTGAAGTCGAGCACGCCGGTCGCGGCATCGAAGCGGAAGACATCGATGCTATCGCCCTGCTCCGCGGCAGCGCACAGCAGGCGCTGACGCGGCGTGAAGCCGATGAAGCGCGGCTTGCGTCCAACCTTGGTCCAGCCCAGCGGCCGCAGACATCCATCCGGCGCGACGGCAAAGCGCGTCACGCTGTCATGCCCGCGGTTGGAACACAGCACGAAGCGACCATCGCCCGAGACCGCGATCTCGGCCGTGGTCGAGGTGCCGGCAAAATGCGTCGGCAGGGTCGAGCAGGTTGCAATGGCCGCGAGGGTCGCCGTGGCCGGGTCCCAGCGGCAGGTGGTGATCGTGCTGTCCAATTCGTTCAGGACCCAAGCGATCGGGGCTTGCGGATGGAAGGCCATGTGGCGTGGCCCGGCCCCGGCGGCGGCCACCAGAACCCCGGTCGGCGCCAACTGCCCGGTGGTGGCATCGAGCCGGAAGGCAAAACTCCGGTCCAGCCCCTTATCCGGGACCACGCAGCAGGTGCCCGTCGCATCGAAGACCACATCGTGTGGATGCGCACTGGTCTGCTGGGTCGGGTGCGGTCCGTGCGGCCCTTCTAAGACCAAAAGCTGGTGCTGGTCGCCCAGGCTGCCATCGGCGCGCACCGGTAGCACCGCGACGGTGCCTGAAGCGTAATTCGCCACCACCATCCACCGCCCGGTCGCATCCAGCGCCTGGCGTACGCCATTGCTGCCGCCGCAATCAGCGCGGTTCAGCGGGCTGAGCAAGCCGCTCGACGGGTCAATGGCATAGCTTGTCGCGTAGTCCGCGTCGCCATGGACGGCCCAGAGCACGCGAGCATCAGCGCGCAGCGCGAGGAAGCTGGGGTTCGCCCCGGCCGGCAGCGTCTGCAGCAGGGTGAAGGCGCCGCTGTCCGGGTCGACGTGGAAGACGCCGATTCCCTCGCCACGCGCTTCGCGCCGCGCCGTGGTGAAGCTGCCGACATAGGCGAACATGCGGCTTAGCCCGGGGCCGGGCGGACGGTGCCGCGGCATTCGCCGAAGCCGATGGAGACCCAGCCGGGCAGCGCCGCGCGGGCGTTGAAGATCACGGTATCGCCGTCTTCCAGGAAGCGCCGTTCCTCGCCATTCGGCAGGGTAACCGGCTGGCGCCCGCCATAGGTGATTTCGAGCAGCGCGCCGAAGCCGTCCTCGGTGGGCGAGGAGATGGTGCCGCTGCCAAAAAGATCCCCCGGATTGAGGTTGCAGCCGCCCGAGGCGTGGTGCGCGACCATCTGCGCGAAGGTCCAGTAAAGATGGCGGGTATTGGACAGCGACAGGCGGAAGGGCCCGCCTTGCGACGTCTGCAGCTGCACCTCGACATCGAGGTTGAGCGCGCCCTGCGCCTGATCCCGGGCATCGAGCAGATAATCGAGCGGCGCCGGATCGCCTTCGGGCCGGGCTTCCTGGGCGATACGGAAGGGCTCCAGCGCTTCCGGCGTCACCACCCAGGGGCTGACGGAGGTGTGGAAATTCTTGGCGAGGAACGGGCCGAGCGGCTGCGATTCCCAGCCCTGGATATCCCGCGCCGACCAGTCGTTCAGCAGGCAGTAGCCGGCGATGTGGGACGCTGCCTGACCGATTGGGATGGGCGCGCCTGGCGCATTGCCCGGGCCGATCCAGACGCCGAATTCCATTTCGTAGTCCAGCAACCGGCAGGGACCGAAGCTTGGCACCGTCTCGTTGCCCGGCTTGCGCTGGCCGTTCGGGCGGATCACCGGCGTGCCGGAGACCCGCACCGACGAAGCGCGGCCGTGATAGGCGACGGGGACGTATTTATAGTTGGGCAGCAGCGGGTTTTCCGGCCGGAACAGCTTGCCGCCATTGCGCGCGTGATGGATGCCGGCGAAGAAATCGGTGTAGTCCCCGATCGCGCATGGCACGTGCATGGTGCAGGCCGCGGCTTCGTGCAGCAGCCCTGCGAGGGCCGCAGGCGGCGCACGATTGCCGGCAGCGAGCAGTGCCGAGAGGCCAGCGCGCAGCGCCTGGCGTGCTTCAGCGCCCAGGGCGAAGAAATCATTCAGCGTCGGCTGCGCCGCGGCCTCCGCCACAGGGCGCAGCGCCGCCGGCAGCAGCGGCAGCGCGGCGCCGAGATCGAGGATGGAGTTGCCGATCGCAACGCCCCCGCGCTTGCCCCCGCCGGGTGGGCTGAAGACGCCGTGCGGCAGGTTCTGGATCGGAAAATCCGGGTGGCCGTTGGCCGAGGCCACCCAGCTCGTCAGCTTCGGATCATGCGTTGCGTCCATGGTCGTTCTCCCTGGAGCAGATCGCGTTCAGACGGCGTCGTCTGGGCGCGCGAAGATGCTCCGAAAACAAAATTCTAGAGCATGCGGCGTGAACTCAGGTGCACGCGGCGTGTTCTAGCGGGCCCGCGCCAGCAGCCGGCGCGCACGTTCCACCACCGGCAGGTCGATCATCGCGCCTTCAAAGGCGACCGCGCCCTCGCCGCGGGCCAGGGCATCGTCGAAAGCGGCGATCAACCGCCGGGCGCGGTCTGCCTCCTCGGCCGTCACGCCGTATTCCTCGTTGATGATCGGCACGTGCAGCGGGTGGATGCAGGCGGTGCAGGCGAAGCCGAGCCGGCGGGAACGGCGCAGCGCCGCGCGGTAGCCTTCGAGGTCGTTGAAATCGGCGAAGGCGCCGACCGAGCCGAGCGGCAGGATGCCGGCCGCCCGCGCAGCCGTCACCACCTGCATGCCGAAGTGATAGAGCAGGTCGCCGCCCGGCGCCGCTTCCAGCTCGGTCGAGAGATCCTCGCTGCCGACGCCGAGCGCCGCCATGCGCGGATCGGCCGCGGCGATGGCGTGCAGATTGGGCACCGCCTGCGGCGTCTCGACGATCGCGATGAAGCGGGTGCGGCCGAGGGGGAGGCCGAGCGCCGCCTCGCGCGCCGCCACCGTCTCTGACAGCAGCTTCACATGTTCCGGGCCCATGATCTTGGGCAGCATCAGCGCCGTGACTTCCGGCCGGATCGCCGCCTCGATATCGGGGACCGCGAGTTCGAGCGCGCGGTTGATGCGGACGGCCACTTCCGTGCCATGGCCGTTGATGGCGGCGGCGGCGGCGGGCAGGGCGGCGCGGGCGGCGGCCTTCTCGGCCGGCGGGATGCTGTCCTCCAGATCAAGGATGATCGCATCCGCCCCGCGGGTATGGGCGCGGGCGACGAAGCGTTCGGCGGTTGCGGGGACAAACAGCAGGGAACGCCAGGGGGGCATGGTCATCGTCTCTCTCCTCAGGCCGCGGCGCCGTCGGCCAGCATGCGGGCAATCTCCTCGGCGGCGTAGCCGGCCTCGGCCAACACCTCGCGGGTCTGGGCGCCGAGCTGGGGCGCGGGCAGCGTTGCGTCGCGCATGCCGCCGCCGAAGGTCACCGGCGTGCGGGTGCGGCGGATACGCCCTTCGGTCGGGTGGTCGTCCTGCAGCCAGAAGCCGACATCGCCAAGATGCGGGTCCTCCAGCAGATCGTCGATGCGATTGTAGCCGGCCGCGGGGACATCGGCCTTGGCGAAGATCTCCAGCCAATCGGCGGTGGTGCGTTCGGCCAGCGCCTGCACCTGCACATCGAAATAGTCGGCGGCGTTGCGGGTGCGGGTCAGCGGGTCGGTGAAGCGGGGGTCGGTCTTCAGCTCTGGCCGGCCGATGGCGTCGAAGAAGGCGAAGGCCTGCCGGTTATCGTTCGGGCGGACGGTGATGAAGCCATCCTTGGTCGGCAGCGGCCGGTAGTCCTTGGAGAGCAGCCGGGCATCGCCGCTCGGTCCCTCCGGCGGCTCGAAGGTCGCCGCCCCCAGATGCTCGCTGGCGACGAAGCTGGCCATGGTCTCGAACATCGGTACCTCGATGCTCTCGCCGCGGCCGGTCTTCTCCCGTCGGAACAGTGCGAAGCCGATGGATTGGGCGGCGACGAGGCCGGCGATGTGGTCGGTCATCACCATCGGCACGAAGCGCGGCTCGCCGATCGCCCGCTCAAACGTGCCGGCGACGCCGGAGAGCGATTGGATGATGGGGTCGTAGGCCGGGCGCCCGGCATAGCGGCCACCGGCGCCGAAGGCGACGATGCCGCAATGGATCAGTCGCGGGTTCAGCTGGTGCAGCGCGGCGGCATCGAGCCCGGCGCGGGCCAGCGCCGCCGGGCGGACATTGGAGACGAAGACATCGGCTGTGGCGATCAGGCGTTTCAGCGCCGCGAGCCCCTCGGCCTGCTTGATGTCCAGCACGATGCTGCGCTTGTTGCGGTTGAAGTTGATGAACTTGCCCGACATCGCCTTGGTGCGGCTGCCGGCGGCCAGATACCGCAGGATATCCCCGCCCGGCGCCTCCACCTTGATCACGCTCGCCCCCTGATCGCCCAGGGTACGGGTGCAGATCGGCCCGACCACCACGGTGGTCAGGTCGATGACCTTCACGCCCTCCAGCGGTCCGCCCGTCATTACGCGAACTCGCAGTCAAGTTGGGCGCATTCATGGCCCTGGGCATTGGCGACCCAGGCGCGGACGCGGCCCGCCTCCGGCGCTGCACCGGCCAGCGTGATGGTCTCGCCGACATGGATCGGCCGGGTCAGCCGGGCGGTGAAGCCGCGCAGCATGCCCGGGGTGTGCGCCACCGCCGCATCCAACAGCAGCTGCATGGTCAGGCCGCCATTCTGCACGGTGTTCGGATAGCCCTCGACCTCGCGTGAATAATCCGCGTCGTAATGGATGCGATGGGCGTTCCAGGTGACGGCGGAATAGCGGAACACGAGCGGTGAGCCGAGATGCTTGACGAGCGACCAGGCGGCATGGCTTGGCGCCGGGGTGGGCGTATTGGTGCCGCTCTTCTCGCCGGGCTGCACGGCTTCCCGATAGATCGCATCGAACTCATCGACCGCGATCACCCGGCTGCCGCGGCGGATGGTATGGCGCATGGTCAGCACGGTGATGAAGCCGGTGCGCGCCTGCTTCGGCAGGATCGCCGCCACCTCGGCCGTCTTGCTCGCGGTCTCGCCAACCACCAGCTGATCGAGGATGCTGACGCGTCGGCCCGCGCCCATGCGCCGCGGCAGCGGGATGGGCGGCAGAAAGACGCCTGGCTGCGGGTGGCCGTCCGGGCCGATATCCGATTGCCGGGCGACATCGGCGAAGAACATCGTGAACCAGTGGGGCGGCAGCCGGTCGCCCAGCTTGAATCCTGCCGGGTCCATGTCGAGCATGCCGGCGATGCGCCGCACCTGCCCGAGGCCGATATCCTCCTCGACCACGCGGGTACGGCCGACCCAGGCGGCCAGCTCGGGCGAAAGCGTCTCGGACATCGTGGTTCCTATTCGGCGGAGAGGTTGAGCTTCTTGATCAGCGCGCCCCAGCGTGCGGCGTCCTGGCGGGTGCGGGCTGCGAATTCGGCGGGCGAATTGGGCTGTGCCGGATCGGCGCCGACCTTGGCATAGGCGGCGCGCACCTTATCGTCCTGCAGCGCGTCGCACATGGCCGCGTTCAGCCGCGCCACCGCCTCGGGCGGGGATTTCGCGGGCAGGGCCAGGCCGAAATAGGCATTCGCCTCATAGCCCGGGATCGTCTCGGCCATCGCGGGCACGCCCGGCCATTCCGGCCGGCGCTGCGGCGTGGTCAGCGCCACCGGCCGCACGCTCGGCGCGCCGCGCACCGCTTCGCCTTCAGGAATGCCGAGGCAGCGCGCATGCACCCGCCCGGCCAGCATATCGGCCATCGCCTGGGTGCTCTGCCGGTAGGGGACATGGACCATGTCCAGGCCGAGGATGGCGCCGATATCCTCCATGATCAGGTGCGTGATGGCACCGACGCTGGCCGAGGCATAGGTGAACCTGCCGGGATTGGCCCGGATCCAAGCGATCACCTCGGCAAAGCTGTTGCCGGGGATGCTGTTGTGCACCAGCAGCATATTCGCGGTGGTGCAGAACATCCCAACCGGCAGGAAGTCGCGGCCCGCGTCGTAGCCGACATTGCGATAGAGCAGCGCGTTCAGCCCGCTATTGGTGCCAGCGCCGGCGACCAGCACGGTGTAGCCATCGGGCGCGGCGCGGGCGACGGTCTCCGCCGCCAGATTGCCATTGCCGCCCGGGCGGTTATCCGCCAGCACCGGCTGGCCCAGCCGCACGCCCAGCGCTTCCGCGGTCACCCGGCTGACGATATCGGTCTGCCCGCCGCCACCGAAGGGGACGATCAGGCGGATCGGCTTGTCTGGCCAGGCGCCCGCGCGGGCGAGGCCCGGCAGGGCGAGCGCGCCGAGTGCGGCGCACAACAGGGGCCGACGGCCCGGGGCGATTTTCTCCGACATCGGGCTAGCCTAAAGCCGATCGTGCTTGACTGAAACCGCCCCTCCCTTCGTGGCGGTCAGAACCTGCGCTCCTTGCCCTCTCCCCCCCTTCCGGGTGCAGGATGCCGGGAAGGGCCATGATGTGCCCGGCAAGGGGAAGCGCATGCAGCGCCATTACGGATGGGTGGTCGTGGCAGCCGGTGCGCTGCTGGGCTGCGTTGGCATGGGTTCGCTCTTTTCGCTCGCCGTCTTCCTCGATCCCATCATCGCCGATACCGGGTGGTCCAAGGCCGGCGTCTCGGCCGCCATGACCGTGGGCTTT
>CAITYE010000324.1 GCA_903896535.1 uncultured Paracraurococcus sp. | reverse complement strand
TGGTCGCGCCTCCCCTGCCCCCCAGCCCACCACCCGCATCGATCGGCGCCCCGCATGGACCCCCACCCCGCCCCAGCTTCACCGCCCGGCGGTCCGCCCGCGCCCGAAGCGGCCCCGCCGGATCGCGCCGGGCTGCTCTGGCTCGTGGTGCTGGCGATCGTGGCGGGTGCGCTCACCGGCCTGATCGGCGCCGCCTTCCGCTGGACGCTGGAAGCCGCCGGGCGGCTGCGCGATGTCGCCCTGCTCTGGGCCGGCACCGCGCCGGCGGACGGGGCGCGGCTCGCCATGGTCATCGGCGGCGCCGCGCTGGCCTGCGCGCTGGCCGCCTGGATGGTCCGCCGCATCGCGCCGCTCGCCTCCGGCAGCGGCATCCCGCATGCCGAGGCCGTGCTGCGCGGCAAGGCGCAGCCCGCGCCGCTCGCCCTGATCCCGGTGAAATTCTTTGGCGGGACGCTGGCCATCGGCAGTGGCCTCGCGCTTGGTCGCGAGGGGCCGAGCGTGCAGATGGGCGCCAGCATCGGCCATGCCCTGGCCCGGCTGTGCCGCCGTCCAGAGGCGGAGCAGCGCGCGCTGCTCGCCGCCTGTGCCGGCGCCGGCCTGGCGACCGCCTTCAACGCGCCCTTCGCCGGCGCCGTCTTCGTGCTGGAGGAGCTGCTCCAGCGCTTCGAGCATCGCACCGCGCTGGCCGCGCTGCTCGCCTCGGCCAGCGCCATGCTGGTGGCGCGCTGGCTGCTGGGCGCCGCGCCGGATTTTCCGCTGGCCGCGCTGACGCAGCCGCCCCTGGCGGCGCTGCCGCTGTTTGCCGGGCTGGGGCTGGTGCTCGGGCTGCTGGCGGTGTTCTACAACCGGACCATTCTCGGCACGCTGGCGCTGGCCGACCGGGTGCGCGGCGTGCCGGTGGAAGTGCGGGCCGGGCTGCTTGGCGCGGCGGTCGCGGCCATCGGCCTCAACGCCCCCTGGCTGATCGGCGGCGGCGATGGGCTAAGTGCCGAGGCGCTGCGGGGGGAGGCGGTGCTTGCCACCCTGCCGCTGATCCTGGCCGCGCGCTGGGTGCTCGGGGCCCTGTCCTATGCGGCGGCGACGCCGGGCGGGCTGTTCGCGCCGCTGCTGGTGCTGGGTGCGGAGGCGGGGCTGCTGTTCGGCGCCGGCGCTGCAGCGGCCTTCCCCCTGCTGGGGCTGGACGCGCGGGGCTTCGCCCTGGTCGGCATGGCGGCCTTCTTCGCCGGCGTGGTGCGGGCCCCGCTCACCGGCATGATCCTGGTGACGGAGATGACGCTGAACGTCACCCTGCTGCTGCCGATGCTGGCCGCCTGCGGCACGGCCATCCTGGTGGCGATGCTGCTGCGCGACGCGCCGATCTATGAGGCGCTGGCCGAGCGGGCTGGCCGCCGCCCCGGACCCTGATCGGCAGGCGGGCCGGCGGCGCCGCACCAGCGCAGCAGGGGCTTCTCCACCGCCCAGTGGCAGGCCAGCCCCACCAGCGCGCAGCCGGCGATCGCCAGCGGGATCGCGAGCGGGGTGGGCAGCGCGTGCACCGCCGGCTTGATCAGCGGCAGCGCCAGCATCTGCGTGAGGTAGATGGAATAGGAGGCATCGCCGAGCGCGCGCAGCAGCGGCAGGCGCCCCAGCCAGCCGCCCGCCTCCATGCCCAGCACCCCGGCCAGGATCAGCAGCGTCGGGCCGCCCCAGAGCAGCCAGCGCATCTCCTCCGGCTTTGGCGCCGTCCATTGCGCCAGCAGCAGGCCGAGGCCGAGCACCGTCAGGGCCAGCCCGGCCGCGCCACGCGGCAGCCAGCCGCGCCGCCAGGCCAGGCAGATCCAGGCGCCGCCCACGAATTCCAGCAGCATCCCGATCGGGTAGGGCGCCGGCAGGAAGGTGCCGCGCGGCCAGCATGCCGTGAACGCCGCCAGCAGGATCAGCACCGCCGAGACCGCCGGCACCCGCGCCCGCGGCGCCAGCCAAAGGCTGGCGGCGAAGACCAGGTAGAAGAACATCTCGAAGGTCAGGGTCCAGCCCGGCGGGATCACCGTCATGCTGCCCGAGACCGGGTCGAGATGCGGCCAGACCACCAGCGAGAGCAGCAGATGCGTCAGCC
>CAITYE010000323.1 GCA_903896535.1 uncultured Paracraurococcus sp. | reverse complement strand
CGTCTATGGCCAGGCGACGCGGCTGGACGCGATGGCTGCCGCTTTCGTGAACGCGGTCGCGGGCAATCTGCTCGATTTCGACGATACGCATCTCCGCACTGTCATCCATCCCGCCGCCCCCGTCGTGCCGGTCGCCTTCGCGCTGGCCGAGGCGCATGGGCGCTCTGGCGCGGCGATGCTCGAAGCCGTGCTGCTCGGCGGTGAAGTGGCCTGCCGCATCGGCAACATGGTCTCGCCCGGGCATTACGATCGCGGCTGGCACATCACCTCGACCTGCGGGGCCTTCGGCGCGGCGGCGGCGGCGGCCAAGCTGCTCGGCCTCGATGCGCAGCAAACCGCGCACGCCATCGGCATCGCGGCGAGCGAGGCCGCCGGCATTGTCGAGAATCTGCCGAGCGCGGCGAAGAATGTCAGCGTCGGCAACGCCGCCCGCCACGGTATTCTCGCCGCGCTCTTCGCCGCCCGCGGCTGGGAAGCGGCGCCCATGGCGCTTGAAGGTCCGCTCGGCTGGGCGCGGGCCACCGGCGACGCGCCGGATCTCGAAGCCGTCACCCAGGGTCTCGGCGAGGATTGGGAGATCGCGCGCAATACCTTCAAGCCCTATCCCGCGGGCATCGTCTTCCATGCGGTGATCGATGCCGCGGCGGCGTTGCGCGAGGCCATCCCGGCAGCCACGGCCGTCACAGCGGTCGAGGTCGCGGGCGATGCGCTGCTGCTGGCGCGCGGCGATCGGCGGGTCGAGACGGCCCGCGATGCCCGGGTCTCGATCCACCATTGCGCGGCGCTGGGTCTGCTGCGTGGCAGCGCGGGCGTGACGGATTTCGAGCAGCCGGCGGTCGATGATCCCGCGCTTGCGGCGCTGCGCGCCAAGGCCCGCGCCCGGCGTGACGATAGCCTGGCTCGCGGGGCCGCCCGGGTCACGGTGACCCTGGCCGATGGGCAGGTGCTGGAGCGCCTGGTCACCGAGCCGGTCGGCAGCGCCGGCCGGCCGCTCTCCGATGCCGCGCTGGCTGCGAAGTACCGCGCCAATGCCGCGCTCGCCGGACAGGCCTCGCGCGCCGAGGCGCAACTCGCCGCGCTCCGCGGCCTCGCCACCGCGCCGACGCTCGGCCCGCTGATGGCGCTGTTGGCCTGAGGCAGCGAAGACCGGGCGCGATTGGGCGACACAGCAGCATGCGTTCGCATTCGCTGACGCATCCTGCTGTAGCCTTGGTTTGGTCCCGGGATTCAGCGTTTTCGGCGATCCCGCCCCAACGCATCCCGCTATAGTCTGACAGCATGGAATGGCAGTCCCCCGCGATTGTGCTGGCGGCCCGGCCGCTCGGCGAGACCGGGCTGGTCGTCTCGCTGCTGACCGAGGCGCAAGGCCGGCATGCCGGCCTCGCCAAGGCCGGGGCAAGCCGGGCGCAGGCGGCGTTGTGGCAGCCGGGCAATCTGATCGAGGCACGCTGGGTTGCGCGGCTCGCCGAACAGCTTGGTGCGCTATCGGGTGAGCTGGTGCATCCGGCGGCAGCCCGCGCGCTTGATGCGCCGCTTGGTCTCGCGCTGCTCTCCGCCGCCTGCGCCATGGCCGAGGCGGTGCTGCCCGACCGGGCGCCCTACCCGGTGGCGTTTCGCGGCCTGCTCGCGCTCATCGCCGGGCTGCCGGTACCTGCGTTGGCCGATTACGTGCGCTGGGAGGCG
>CAITYE010000322.1 GCA_903896535.1 uncultured Paracraurococcus sp. | reverse complement strand
TCAAGCTCGCGACGACGCGGCCGGCATGACCGCGCTGCTGATTGCCTTGCTGGCCCTGTCCTGGACCGGACTCTCGCTCGCCATCCTGGCCATGGCCTTCCGCCGCATCCTGTCACCGCGGCAAGCGGCTTGGCGGGCTTTCGGCGTCGGGCTGGTGTGCAACGGCATCAGCGCCCGCTTCGCCGCGCCCGGCGAGCCCTGGGTGCCAGTCGGGCTGATCCTGGCCTGCGACCTGCTGGTCCTGCCCTTCCTGCTGATGGCTGCGGCGCGGGAGCCAGGCGCATGAAGCGCCGCGCGCTGCTCCTCGTGCTGGGCCTTGGCGCCTGCGCCGGGGCGGGCCAGGGGCCCTCCTCCACCGAAGCCGATGCCTGCGCCGCCGATCAGGCGCGGCGCGAGCTTGGTCCGCCGCAACGCAGCGACGCGATACCGCGCCCTGCCTGCCGTCTTCGCCTGCCCCTGTTCCTGTTTCGCTGACTCTCTGCCGGAGCCCCCATGCCCAAGCGCACCGACATCCAATCGATCCTGATCATCGGCGCCGGCCCTATCGTCATCGGGCAGGCCTGCGAGTTCGACTATTCCGGTGCCCAGGCCTGCAAGGCGCTGCGGGCGGAGGGCTACCGGGTCATCCTGGTGAACTCCAACCCCGCGACGATCATGACCGATCCCGGGCTGGCCGATGCCACCTATATCGAGCCGATCACCGTGGAGATGGTCGAAAAGATCATCGCCAAGGAACGCCCGGATGCGCTGCTGCCGACCATGGGCGGGCAGACCGCGCTGAATACCGCGCTGAAGCTGGCTGAGGCCGGGGTGCTGGAAAAATACGGCTGTGAGCTGATCGGTGCGCGTGCCGAGGTCATCGACAAGGCCGAGGACCGGCTGAAATTCCGCGACGCCATGGCCAAGATCGGCATCGAGAGCCCGCACTCGGCCATCGCCCATACCATGGACGAAGCCCGCGCCGCGCTTGATCTCGTGAAGCTCCCCTGCGTCATCCGTCCCTCCTTCACCCTCGGCGGCACCGGCGGTGGCATCGCCTATAACCGCGAGGAGTTCGAGCAGATCGTGGCCGCCGGGCTCGATGCCTCGATGACCACCGAGGTGCTGGTCGAGGAGAGTGTGCTGGGGTGGAAGGAGTTCGAGATGGAGGTGGTCCGCGATCGCGCGGATAACTGCATCATCATCTGCTCCATCGAGAACCTCGACGCGATGGGCGTGCATACCGGCGATTCCGTCACCATCGCCCCGGCGCTGACGCTGACCGACAAGGAATACCAGCGCATGCGCGATGCCTCGATCGCCTGCCTGCGTGAGATCGGCGTCGATACCGGCGGCTCCAACGTGCAGTTCGGCATCAATCCGGCCGATGGGCGGATGGTGATCATCGAGATGAACCCGCGGGTCAGCCGCTCCTCGGCGCTCGCCTCCAAGGCAACCGGCTTTCCCATCGCCAAGGTCGCCGCCAAGCTTGCGGTCGGCTACACGCTGGACGAGTTGGCCAACGACATCACCGCAGTAACGCCGGCCAGCTTCGAGCCGACGATCGACTATGTGGTGGTGAAGATCCCCCGCTTCACCTTCGAGAAATTCCCCGGCACCCCGGCGACCCTGACCACCAGCATGAAATCGGTGGGCGAGGCCATGGCGATCGGCCGGAGCTTCGCAGAGGCCCTGCAAAAGGGCCTGCGCAGCCTGGAGACGGGGCTCTCCGGCCTCGATGACGTGCCGCCCCCCGGCGATGGCAGCCCGGCCGCCTTCCATGCCGCTCTGGCAACCCCCAAGCCCGACCGTATCCTGATGGCGGCCCAGGCGCTGCGCGCTGGCCTTTCGGTGGAGGCGGTGGCCGAGGCCTCGAAGTTCGACCCCTGGTTCCTGCGCGAGGTGGCGAAGATCGTCGTCGCCGAGGCCGAGGTGAAGGCGCGCGGCCTGCCCGCCGAAGCCGGGGGGCTGCGCCGCCTGAAAGCGCTCGGCTTTGCCGATCACCGGCTCGGCCAACTGGCCGGGCAGCCGGAGACGGCGGTGGCGGCGCTGCGCGAGCGGCTCGGTGTGCTGCCGGTCTATAAGCGGATCGACACCTGCGCCGCCGAGTTCGCGTCCGAGACGCCCTACATGTACTCGACCTATGAAGGCGGCTTCGGCACCCCGATCTGCGAAAGCCGGCCGACCGGGCGGGAGAAGGTCATCATCCTGGGCGGTGGGCCGAACCGTATCGGCCAGGGCATCGAGTTCGATTACTGCTGCGTCCATGCCTGCTACGCGCTGCGTGAGGCGGGGCTCGAGACCATCATGGTCAACTGCAATCCGGAGACGGTCAGCACCGATTACGATACCTCCGACCGGCTATATTTCGAGCCGCTGACCGCCGAAGACGTGATCGCACTGATCCGGCGCGAAGAGACAAATGGCCGGCTGCTTGGGTGCATCGTTCAGTATGGCGGCCAGACACCACTGAAGCTGAGCCAGGCGCTGCACCGGGCGGGCATCCCGATCCTCGGCACCAGTTCGGATTCGATCGACATCGCCGAGGATCGCGAGCGCTTCCAGCATCTGCTGCGCGGGCTCGGCCTCAGGCAGCCGCAGAACGGCACCGCCCGCGACCTCGACGAAGCGGTGCGGGAGGCCGAGCGGATCGGCTATCCGGTGGTGGTCAGGCCGAGCTACGTGCTCGGCGGCCGAGCGATGGAGATCGCCCATAACCGGGAGCAGTTGCTGCGTTTTGGCCAGGAGGCGGTGAAGGTTTCGGGCGAGAACCCCATCCTCATCGACCAGTACCTGCAGGATGCGATCGAGGTCGATGTCGATTGCATCGCCGATTCCACCGGCGCGGTCTATGTGGCGGGGGTGATGGAGCACATCGAGGAAGCCGGCATCCATTCCGGCGATTCC
>CAITYE010000321.1 GCA_903896535.1 uncultured Paracraurococcus sp. | reverse complement strand
GGCACGCGGCTTTGACACGTGCCGAGCGACCGAATGGGTGCCGCGGCCAGCGCCGCGCAGCCCAGGAAACCGGAGGTTTCCGCCTGGCGATTGAGGGCCAGGAAAAGCCAACACCAGCGGTCAAAGGATTTGACTGCGTGTGCGCGGTCAGGATGAACGAGATCATCGGCGAATGCGGGCCAGCGGCCCGCTGTGCTGACTGGCTAGAGCGCGATGCGTTGCGGTGGAATCGCCGAAGGCGCTGAATCGCGCGATCGAACAACTGCTAGAGCGGGCTGCGTGAACGCATGTGAACGCAGCATGCTCTAGAACAGGTCCGACGTCTCTCTCGCGGGGTGAGAACGTCAACCACCTCATCGAGGCCGGCCCTGCGTCCAGTCCTATGACCGGTCTCGGCCGCTTCCGTCTTGAACGCAGCCGCTGACCCATGCCATCAACGATAAAGGCACCATCAGCACGGCGTTTTGCAAGGCGCGATCAAGCCGAGAGCTGCGAGCAGGCCGCCGCGCCGCGCAATGCGATCCGCAATGTATAAGTCCGCGACGCCGTGTCAGAACGGAATATCGTCGTCGAGATCGGCACCGCCCTTCGGCTTGCTGTCCCAACCGCCACCGCCGCCGCCACTACGGGGCGGCCGATCACCGCCACTGCTGCGGCTGGCGCCACCGCCATAGCCGCCACCGGTTTCTGCCATCTCGCCGCCGGCACGGCTGTCGAGCAGCGTCAGCTCACCACGGAACTGCCGCAACACAACTTCGGTGACCTCTCGCTCCTGGCCATCCTTGTCGGTGTATTTCCGGCTCTCGAGCTGCCCCTCAAGATAGACCTTGCTGCCCTTGCGCAGGTACTTCTCGGCGATCTCGCCCAGCTTTTCGTTGAAGATCGCGACACGATGCCACTGCGTCCGGTCCTTCCGCTCGCCCGAAGCACGGTCCGTCCAGGCTTCGCTCGTCGCGACCGAAAACGACACCACCTTGCCGCCGTTCTGGAAGTTGCGGGCCTCTGGATCACGCCCCAAATTGCCCACCAGGATCACCTTGTTGACACTGCCGGCCATGGCGCGCGAATCCCTCTTTCCTTGATTGAGCAGTATACCCGCGGCGGCCCCTGTCGGGCCAGCGAAACGGCAGGCACGGAAGGCGAAAAACGCCTTCCCATTTGGTGACTATGATGGCAGGCCATCAGGAACACAATAAGAACTTTGGGCCACCCTCGGCCCGCGGAGTGAGAGTATGCGAGGCGCCCATCCCCCCCCGGCTCCAGCCGGTCTCATCCGCATTCGTGGTGCGCGCACGCACAACCTGAAGAATCTCGACCTCGACCTGCCGCGCGGCACGCTGACCGTGCTCACCGGCCTGTCCGGCAGCGGCAAATCCTCCCTCGCCTTCGATACCATCTACGCCGAGGGGCAGCGCCGCTATGTGGAGAGCCTCTCAGCCTATGCGCGGCAATTTCTGCAACTGATGCAGAAGCCCGATGTCGATTCCATCGAAGGCCTCTCGCCAGCGATCTCGATCGAACAGAAGACCACCAGCCATAATCCGCGCTCCACGGTCGGCACCGTTACTGAAATCAACGACTATATGCGCCTGCTCTGGGCCCGCGTCGGGGTCCCTTACAGCCCCGCCACCGGCCTGCCGATCGAGGCGCAGACCGTCTCGCAGATGGTCGATCGGCTGATGACAATGCCCGAAGGCACGCGGCTGCTCCTCCTCGCCCCCGTGGTCCGTGGCAAGAAGGGCGAATACCGCAAGGAGCTTGCCGAATGGCAGCGCCGCGGCTTCGAGCGCGCCAAGGTCAACGGCAAGCTGCTGCCGATCGGCGAGGTGCC
>CAITYE010000320.1 GCA_903896535.1 uncultured Paracraurococcus sp. | reverse complement strand
CGCGAGCGCTTCCAGCAGCTGCTGAAGGGCCTGGGGCTGAAGCAGCCGCAGAACGGCATCGCCCGCAACCTGGACGAAGCGCTCGTGCAGGCCGAGCGCATCGGCTACCCCGTGGTGGTGCGGCCCAGCTACGTGCTGGGCGGCCGCGCCATGGAGATTGCCCACAACCGCGAACAGCTCCTGCGTTTCGGCCAGGAAGCGGTGAAGGTTTCGGGCGAGAATCCCATCCTCATCGACCAGTACCTGCAGGATGCGATCGAGGTCGATGTCGATTGCATCGCCGATTCCACCGGCGCGGTCTATGTGGCGGGGGTGATGGAGCACATCGAGGAAGCCGGCATCCATTCCGGCGATTCCGCCTGTTCGCTACCGCCCTATTCGCTGCCCCCGGCGATCGTGACAGAGCTGAAGGCGGAGACGGAGGCGATGGCCCGCGCCCTGAAAGTGGTGGGGCTGATGAATGTGCAATACGCGGTCAAGGACGGCGAGATCTTCGTCCTTGAGGTCAATCCCCGCGCCTCTCGTACCGCCCCCTTCGTGGCCAAGGCGACCGGCGTGCCCGTCGCCAAGATCGGCGCCAGGGTCATGGCCGGCAGCCGGCTGGCCGATTTCGCCCTGGACGACGATGCGATCTACCGCCACGTCGCCGTCAAGGAAGCGGTCTTCCCCTTCAACCGCTTCCCCAATGTTGATGTCATCCTGGGGCCGGAGATGAAATCGACCGGGGAGGTCATGGGGCTGGACGTCAGCTTCGAGCGGGCCTTCGCCAAGGCGCAGCTCGGCGCCGGGGTGAAACTGCCGCTGGCGGGCACCGCCTTCATCTCGGTCAAGGAAAGCGACAAGCCGGCTGCGGTTGTGCTGGCGCGGCGATTGACCGAGATGGGCTTCGCCCTGCTGGCAACCCGCGGGACCGCGCAACGAATCCGCGAGGCTGGGCTGGCCTGCGAGACGGTGAATAAGGTCCTGGAGGGCCGGCCGCATTGCGTGGATGCCATAAAATCCAATGATATCCAGCTGGTGATCAATACGACCGGCGGCGGGCAGAGCGTCGCCGATAGTTTCGATATCCGGCGTTCGGCCCTGACCCAGGGTGTGCCGCATTACACCACCGCGGCCGGCGCGCGGGCTGCAGTGCATGCGATAGCGGCACTTCGGGCCGGAACCCTTGATGTTGCGCCCCTGCAAGCCTACTTTACTGAGAGGTTCTAAGCGGCCTGTCGCCCGCCGGGTGGCAGTTGCGGCGTGTCTTCGCCGCCGTACCGGCCGTCAAACTTTCCTTTCCGCCAGGCGCCTACAGCCTTTTGGCTGGATCGGAGACGTTTTTTTTGGTCGCATAGTCCCGGTGCGGCCTCCCGCCCCGAGTCAGTCCGAAGGAAGCTTTGCCGTGCAGAAGGTGCCCATGACCGCCGAAGGTCTGGCTAAGCTGGAAGAAGAGCTCCGGCTGCTGAAGGTTGAGGAGCGGCCGGCCGTGATCCGCGCCATCGCCGAGGCCCGAGAGCATGGCGACCTTTCCGAAAACGCCGAATACCACGCGGCGCGTGAGCGACAATCCTTCATTGAGGGCCGGATCGCCGAGCTTGAAGGCATCGTGCCCGCCGCTGAGGTGATCGATACCTCCCGTCTTTCCGGGGACCAGGTGAAATTCGGTGCGCGGGTCACGATCCTCGATGAGGAGACCGAGCAGGAGAAGACCTATCGGATCGTCGGTGCCTATGAAGCCGACATGAAGCATCACTCGATTTCCATTTCCTCCCCGCTGGCCAAGGCGCTGATCGGCAAGAAAGTCGGTGATAGCGTCGAGGT
>CAITYE010000319.1 GCA_903896535.1 uncultured Paracraurococcus sp. | reverse complement strand
CGTCGCCCAGCCGCGCTCGTATTGCGGCGCGGTGGCCAGCGTCTCCAGCCGCCCCAGCTTTGCCGCAGCGTTCATGGGCCAATAGGGATCGCGCAGCAGCACGCGCGCCAGCAGGATCAGGTCCGCCTGGCCCGCCGCCAGAATCGCCTGCGCCTGCTCCGGCTCAGTGATCAGGCCGACGGCGGCGACCGCGACGCCGGCGCCGCGCTTCACCGCCTCCGCCCCCGGCACCTGGTAGCCCGGGGCGAGCGGAATTTTCTGCCCCGCATCGAGCCCGCCCGAGGAGACATCCACGAGATCGACGCCGAGCGCCTTCAGCCGCCGCGACAGCTCGATGCTCTCCTCGGTGTTCCAGCCGCCCTCGACCCAATCGGTGTGAGAAATGCGGACCGAAAGCGGGACATCATCCGGCATTGCCGCGCGGACGGCCTGCGTCACCTCCAGCACCAGGCGGGTGCGGCCGGCGAAATCGCCGCCCCAGCCGTCATTGCGCCGGTTCGAAATGGGCGAGAGGAATTCGTGCAGCAGGTAGCCATGCGCCGCGTGGACTTCGATGAAACGATAGCCGGCGGCGATGGAGCGCTTCGCAGCGGCGGCGAAGGCGGCGATGGTCGAGAGGATGTCGGCCTCGGTCATCGCCCGCGGCACGGCATAGTCGCCGAAGGCCTCGGCCGAGGGGGCGAGCGCGGTCCAGCCCGGCGTGGCCGGCGTGTGAACCCAGCCGGGACCCCGGCTCGCCTTACGCCCGGCATGGGCGATCTGGATGCCGGGCACCGAGCCGAGCGCGGCGATGCCGCGCGCCAGCCGCGCATGGCCGGGGGTCTGCGCATCGTTCCAGATGCCAAGATCGCCCGGCGCGATCCGCCCTTCCGGCGTCACCGCCGAGGCTTCCGCGATCACCAGCCCGGCGCCGCCTGCGGCGCGGCTTAGCAGATGCTGCAGGTGCCAGTCGGTCGGCATGCCGTCGTCGTTGCAGCAGTATTGGCACATCGGGGAGACACCGATGCGATTGCGCAGCGTGACGCCGCGCAGGGTGAGGGGGGCGAAGAGGTCGGTCATGGGTCGTTGCTCCAGGGCGGCAGGCGGCCAAGGCGGTTGCGAAACAAGGCGAACCAGATGGGTGCGCCCGGGCTTTCCGGCAGTAGAAGGCCGGAGGCATCCGTTGGGAAGTGGGTGCGGGTTACGGCATCGCGGACATTGCCGCCGATGACCTCGACACGGCCGGGGCTGGTGGCGACGACGATATCGCAATGCATCGGCCGGAACCGCCCGCCATCGGCGGTCCGCTGGCGCCAATCGGTCAGCGGGGACCGGCTGCGATCGGCGCAGAGCAGGTCGCCCACCGCCGCCGCCCGCTCGCGGGGCAGGAAGGGCAGGAAGGGGGCGGTCGCGGGAAAGCGGGCGGCGTCGCGGATCAGCGCATCGACATAGGTCGCGTGTGCCGCACTCGGCGGAAACTCCCGCGTATCGACGCCGGCCGCGGCCATGACCCAGGAGATGAAGGCCGCCGACCAGGCGGGCTCGCGCCACAGCTCCGCCCCGTCGGGCTCGCCCGCCAGAGCAGCGGCATAAAGCGGGCGGTTCTCGGCGATCGCACCCCGCCCCTGCGGCACTGCCCGCCAATAGGCGAGGACGCGGGGGAAATTCTCGATCGCGGCTTCCGCGCCACCGGCAGGCGGGCGCGTCGTCGCATCGAGCGTCACGCTGCCCCAGTCCCGCCACTCGCCCAGCGCGAAGTGCAGGATGCGCGCGCGGACCGAAGGCGGGTAGGGCAGCGGTGCGGCCTCGGGCGGCGGCGCTGGCTGGGCGCAGGCGGATAGCAGCGCCAGCCCGCACAGCAGGCCGCGCGCCCGCATCCTAACCCCGCAGCGTCGCACCGGTCGCCTTGCCGACAGCGGCGACGATCTTCTGCGCCGCCGCCTCGATCTCGGCATCGGTCAGCGTCGCCGCGCGCGGCTGCAGCGTGACCTGGATGGCGAGGCTGACCTTGCCCGGCGGCAGCTTGTCGCCGGCGTAGCGGTCAAAGAGCTGGGCATCGGCGATCAGCGCCTTATCGGCGCCGCGCGCCGCGCGCAGCAGCGCCTCGGCCGGCGTTGCGGCATCGACCAGGAAGGCGAAGTCGCGCCGCACCGGCTGGAAGGCCGGCAGGTCCGGCGCGCCGCGCTTGCGCCGCTTCGGCTCGGGGATGGCGTCGAGGAAGACCTCGCAGGCCACAACCGGCCCGGCCAGGTCGAGCGCGGCGGCGATGCGCGGATGCAACTCGCCGAAGGTGGCGAGCACGGTCTTCGGCCCCTGGCGCAGCACACCGCTACGGCCGGGGTGGTAGAAGCCCGGCGCATCGGTCGTCAGCATCACGGCGGCCAGCGGCACGCCCAGCGCCTCCAGCACCGCCAGCGCATCGGCCTTGGCGTCCAGCGCCTCCACCGGGCGCGCGATGCTGGCCCAGTGCCGTGGCGTCTGCCCGGCGCGCAGCGCGGCCACGACCGCGGCCTGTTCCTCGGGCCCCGGGCCGCGATAGGCGGCGCCGAGTTCGGCCAGGCCAAGATCGGGCCAGCCGCGCGCCGCATTGCGCGCGGCGGCGATCGCCAGGGAGGCCACCGGCGTCGGCCGCATCTGGTCGAGATCGGCGGCGATGGGATTTTCCAGCCGTAGCGTCGCCGGCGTTTCCCCGAACAGCGCCGCCGTCTTGGCTTCCAGGAAGGCGAAGCTGACGCAATCCAGCAGCCCGCGCGCCGCGAGCACGCGCCGCGCCAGCACCGCCCGGGCCTGCTTCGGTGTCAGCGCGGCGGGCGGGACGATGCCCGTGACCGGCAGGGAGACCGGGGGCACCGCATCCAGGCCGCGCAGCCGCAGCACTTCCTCAATCAGGTCGCATTCCGCTTCCACCTCGGCGCAGCCGGCGGCTGCCGCCGCCGCGCGCGCGGCATCAAGCCCGGGCGCCTGATCGAGCGCGATCGGCTGCGCCACGTCATTGCGCCAGGGCGGCACCGCCACCGTCACCTGCACAGCGTCGCGGGCCTGCACCGTGAAGCCCAGGCGTTCGAGCGCGGCCACCGCCTCATCGGCCGGCACCGCGGCACCGCCGAAGCTGCCGAGGCGTTCGAAGCGCAGGCTGGCCGCGCGTTGCCATGCGGCCGGTTGGCCGGCCTCGGCCACCTCGCTCGCCTCGCCACCACAAAGCTCGATCATCATGGCGGTCGCCAGATCGAGCGCGACCGGCGGCAGCGCCTGATCGACGCCGCGTTCGAAGCGCTGGCGCGCATCGGTGCGGATGTCGTGGCGGCGGCCAGAGCGGGCGATGCGCACCGGGTCGAAGACCGCGCATTCGATGAAGCACTCGGTCGTCGTCTCGTCGCAGCCGGATGGCTCGCCGCCGATGATGCCGCCCAGCGCTTCCGGCCCGGCAGCGTCGGCGATGACGCCGTCCTCCTCGCCCAGCGCATAGGTCTTGCCGTTCAGCGCCAGCAGCGTCTCACCCGGCCGGGCCATGCGCAGGGTCAGCGTCCGGCCCTGCACTTTCGCCACGTCGAAGACGTGCAGCGGCCGGCCGAGGCCGAAGGTGAAGTAGTTGGTCACATCGACCAGCGCGTTGATGGGGCGAAGGCCGATCGCCGTCAGCAGGTCCTGCAGCCATTGCGGGGAGGGGCCGTTCTGCACCCCGCGGATGGCGCGACCCAGCACCCAGCGGCAGGCGTGCGGGTCGGCGATCTCCCAGGCCAGCGGTGCCGGATAGGCGGCGGCGATTGCCGGCCGATCCAGCGGCTTCAGCCGGCCGAGCCCGGCGGCGGCGAGGTCGCGGGCGATGCCATGCACGCCCAGCGCATCGCCGCGATTGGGCGTGACGCTGATCTCAATGACCGCATCGTCGAGCCCGGCCCAGCGGACATAACTCTCCCCGACCGGGGCGGTCTCCGGCAAATCGACGATGCCCGAATGATCGTCGCCGAGGCCCATCTCCCGCGCCGAGAGCATCATCGCCTCCGACGCCACGCCGCGGATTTCGCCCTTCTTCAGGGTGATGCCGGTGCCGGGGATGAAGGCGCCGGGCAGCGCCAGCACGCCCAGCATCCCCGCCCGCGCATTGGGCGCGCCGCAGACGACAGATAGCAGCTGCCCATCGCCGGGATCGACCTTCAGCGCCCGCAGCCGATCGGCGTTGGGGTGCTGCATCGCCTCCACCACGCGGGCGATGCGAAAGCCGCCAAGGGCGGCGGCGCGATCCTCCACACCCTCGACTTCGAGGCCGATGCGGTTGAGCGCGGCGAGGAGATCGTCGAGCGTGGCGTCGCTCTCGAGGTGTCGGGCGAGCCAGCGGCGGGTGAACTTCATCTCACACCCCCTCGGCCAGGGAGGGCGGGGCCAGCGGGTTGGTCGCCCAGTGGCGCAGCCAGCGGATATCGCTGTCGTAGAAGGGGCGCAGGTCCGGCATGCCGTGTTTCAGCATGGTGATGCGCTCGATCCCCATGCCGAAGGCGAAGCCCTGCCATTCCCGCGGATCGATGCCGCAATTGGCCAGCACGCGCGGATGCACCATGCCGCTGCCGAGGATCTCCAGCCAATCGCCGCCCTTGCCGAGTTCGCCGGTCTTGCGGCTCCAGCCGATATCGACCTCCATCGAGGGTTCGGTGAAGGGGAAGTAGCTGGCGCGGAAGCGCACCGGCAGGTCCGCGATGCCGAAGAAGGCGCGCAGGAAATCGACCAGGCAGCCCTTCAGGTGGCCGAGATGGATGCCGCGGTCGATCACCAGGCCTTCGACCTGATGGAACATCGGCGAATGGGTCGCGTCGTGGTCGGCGCGGTAGGTGCGGCCGGGGACGATGACGCGGATCGGCGGCGCCTGCCCCAGCATGGTGCGCGCCTGCACCGGGGAGGTATGGGTGCGCAGCACCGGGCGGCGGCCATCGGCGCCGGCCGGCAGGTAGAAGGTGTCGTGGTCCTGCCGCGCCGGATGGTGTTCGGGGATATTGAGCGCGGAGAAGTTCAGCCAGTCGCTCTCGATATCCGGGCCCTCGGCGACGGCGAAGCCCATGGCGCCGAACAGCGCTGTCAGTTCTTCCAGGGTACGGCTGATCGGATGGATGCCGCCCTCACCGCCCGGCAGACCCGGGCGCGGCGGCAGGGAGACATCCAGCTTTTCGGCCAGCAGCCGGGCATCCAGCGCGGCGCCGTCCAGCGCCACGCGCCGCCCCTCGATCGCCGCTTCCAGCGAGGTCTTCAGCCGGTTCAGCGCCGCGCCACGGTCCTTGCGCTGGTCCGCCGGCACCTGCCCCAGGCCCTTGAGCAGCGCGGTCAGGCTGCCATTGCGGCCGAGGACGCCGACCCGTACCGCATCCCAGGCGCGCAGGTCATCGGCCGCTGCCAGCGCCGCTTCGGTTGCCGCGGCCAGCGCCGCCAGATCCTCGCTCATCCGCCCATCCCCACAAGCGAAAGGCCGCGCCCTGCCGGGAGCGGCCCTCGCGTATCGCCGATCCGGAACGGCCGTTCAGCCGCGGGCGGCGCGGGCCTTCTCGACCAGCGTCGCGAAGCTCGCGGGATCGTCGAAGGCGATCGCCGCCATGACCTTGCGGTCCAGCTCGATGCCCGCCTTCTTCACGCCGAAGATGAACTGCGAATAGGTCATCCCGTGTTCGCGCGTCGCCGCATTGATCCGCTGGATCCAGAGGCCGCGGAAGTCCCGCTTTTTGTTGCGGCGGTCGCGATAGGCGTATTGCAGCGCCTTCTCAACCCGCTCGAGCGCCGGGCGGAAGGTCGAGCCGGAGCGGCCGACATAGCCCTTGGCGAGCTTGAGGATTTTTTTATGACGGGCGTGCGCTGTGACGCCCCGCTTTACACGTGCCATTGGTCCGCCTCCTTACCGAGCAAGCCCGTAGGGCGTCCATTGCTGGACCGTCAGGCCGTCCTGGTGGCGCAGCACCTGATTGCCGGTGTTCTGCCGCTTCACCTTGGAGGAGCGGGCGGACAGGTTGTGCCGCTTCTTGCCCGGGCCGCCCAGCACCTTGCCGGTGGCGGTGATCTTGAAGCGCTTCTTCACCGAAGACTTGGTCTTCATCTTGGGCATTTGGACCTCCTTGATCGGTCAGGGTCCGGGCCGGCCGCGGGATGCGGGGTCCGGGGTGTCGCGGCCGGGCATGCCCATCAGGCCCGTCGCGCGACAGAAGGCGCGCGGTAGGGGAACCCCACCGCGCGCTGCGCCGGCGTATAGCGATCCGCCCAGCCCCCGGCAAGCGAAAGCCGCCCCGGTAGAGCAGCCTTGGCGGGGAATCGGCCAGACCCCTATATCTGGAAAGAAGGCGGCGGGAGAGGCGGCGATGGCGGAAAGTATCCTGATCGGCCAGGGGGAGGGCCCCTGCGGCCTGCTGCTGTCCCGGGCCAACCGGCATGGGCTGATCGCCGGCGCCACCGGCACCGGCAAGACGGTAACATTGCAGGTGCTGGCGGAGGCTTTCTCCCGCGCCGGGGTGCCGGTCTTCTGCGCCGATATCAAGGGCGACCTCGCCGGCATCTCCCAGCCCGGCACCGCCAACCCGAAGATCGAAGCGCGGGCGGCGGCGATGGGCATCGCCGATTTCGCCTACGAAGCCTCCCCGGTGGTGTTCTGGGATGTCTTCGGGGAACAGGGCCACCGGCTGCGCGCGACGGTGGCCGAGATGGGCCCGATGTTGCTGTCCCGCATGCTGGAGCTGAACGACACCCAGGAAGGCGTGCTCAACATCGCCTTCAAGCTGGCCGATGACGAAGGCCTGCTGCTGCTGGATTTCAAGGATCTCCGCGCCATTCTGGCCCATGTCGGCGACCGCGCATCGGAGCTGCAAAGCCGCTACGGGCAAGTGAGCAAGCAGAGCGTGGGCACCATCCAGCGCCGGCTGCTGGTGCTGGAACAGCAGGGCGGCGAGCAGTTCTTCGGCGAACCCGCCCTGGCGCTGCAGGACCTGATGCTGGTCACCCCCGCCGGGCGTGGCGCGGTGAATGTGCTGGCGGCCGATAAGCTGGTGCAGTCGCCCCGGCTCTACGCCACCTTCCTGCTGTGGCTGCTGGCCGAGCTGTTCGAGGAATTGCCCGAGGTCGGCGACCTGCCCAAGCCGAAGCTCGTCTTCTTCTTCGATGAGGCGCATCTGCTGTTCAAGGAGGCGCCGCGCGCGCTGGTCGACAAGGTCGAACAGGTGGTGCGGCTGATCCGCTCCAAGGGGGTGGGCGTGTATTTCGTCACCCAGAACCCGCTCGACCTGCCAGCGGCGGTGCTGGGCCAGCTCGGCAATCGCGTGCAGCACGCGCTGCGGGCCTATACGCCGCTGGAACAGCAGGCGGTGAAGGCGGCGGCGCAGACCTTCCGCCCCAACCCCCGGGTGCGGGTGGAGGAGGCGATCACCACGCTCGCGGTCGGCGAGGCGCTGGTCTCAACCCTGCAGGAGGATGGGGCGCCGAGCCCGGTGGAACAGGCGCGCATCGCCCCGCCGCGCGGGCGGATCGGCGCCATCACGCGGGAGGAACGCCAGGCGCTGCTGGCGAAAAGCCCCATTGCTGGCCACTACGACATCGACATCGACCGCGAGAGCGCCTTTGAGCGGCTGAACGGGCGGGTTCTCTCCCCCGCCGCGACCGGCCCGCAGCGGTCCGGGTCCACGCCGGTGCGGAGCGACGATCCCTGGGGCGGCATCCTGATGCCGACGCGGAACTTCCCCGCCCCGCCGCCCGCGCCGCGCAGCACCCGCGCCGCTGCCCCGGCCCCGGATTCCAGCCTTGGCGGCATTCTCGGGTCCATCCTGATGGGTGATGGCAAGCGGCAAAGCCCGGCCGAGGCCATGGCGAAAAGCGCGGCGCGGGAGATCGGCCGGGCGCTGACCCGGGGTATCCTCGGGTCGCTCAAGCGTTAGAGCGCGATGCGTTGAGGCGGCATCGCCGAAGGCGCTGAATCGCGCGATCCAACACATGCTAGAGCGGGCTGCGTGAACGCAGGTGAACGCAGCATGCTCTAGAGCGCGATGCGTTGAGGCGGCATCGCCGAAGGCGCTGCATCGCGCGATCCAACACATGCTAGAGCGGGCTGCGTGAACGCAGGTGAACGCAGCATGCTCTAGAGCGCGATGCGT